>NZ_JBQJIN010000019.1:0-99921 GCF_052078695.1 Lysobacter sp. CA196
GCCGCTATGGCCGTGCTGCTTCATGGCCATGATCACACCGCGCTCTTCGGCGCTGAAGTGGCTGTACCGGGTTCCCATGCGCTGACCTCAAAGGCGAGTGATGCGCTTGAGGTTAGACAGTGCAGTTGCTTATGACAAAAGAAAGTAACCCGCCGCTTTAGTGGCGGAAGCTTTTGGCGTTTGATCTAGATCCTGATCTTGCTTGAGCGAGACGCCGCAAGACCGACGCAGCGCGGTCGCGGCTTGCGCCGCTCCTACCCTCGCGACGATGCATTCCTTCGATCGATGGCAAAGGCGTTGCGGACTCTGCGTGTCCCGTGGCCCAAAAGAAAGCTAACCAAAGAAAAGGCCTTCCTTGACGAAGCTCCCCTGCGAGCACGCAGCTTGCGCCGGGATTTTCCGATAAGACGTCCCTGTCCTATCGGGGCATTCCATTTAGAAGCCCGGCGCACGTCCTGTGCGCCGCCCTCCGGGTCTCCGGTTGCATCGCAAGGTCGGCGTTGCGCCAAACTTTCACGGCAACGGCAACGGCAACGGCAACGGCAACGGCAACGGCAACGGCAACGGCAACGGCAACGGCAACGGCAAATCCCCCCTGGCCCCCTTTTGCAAAGGGGGGAACGGCAAAGGCGCGTCGTCGTGGTTGGGTTGCTGCGGCTTAGGGCGTCTGCAACGGACGCGGCGGTGCGGTCGAACCGCGTACCACCAGGATCGGGCTGAAGCCTTCGTTCGGCGGCACTTCCAGGGGTTGGTCCGCGTCGCGACGCAATTCGGCGATCAGGCGATAGGCTGCATGACGGGCGATCTCTTCGGTGGCCTGGCGCGCGGTGGTCAGGGTCGGCCAGGATTGCTTGGAGAACGGGCTGTCTTCGAAGCCGGCGATCGACAGGTCGTAGGGCACGTGCATGCCGCTCGACTTCGCCGCAGCCAGCACGCCGGCGGCGATCTCGTCGTTGCTGCCGAAGATCGCGGTCGGGCGGTCGGGCAGGGCGAACAAGCGCCGCGCGCCGCGGAAGCCGTCGTCGAAGGAGTAATCGCCCGGCAGCACCAGGTTTTCGTCTTCGGCGATGCCGTAGTCGTTGAGCGCCTGGGCATAACCCTTGTAGCGTTCCCAACTGGAACGGTGCGACTTGCCGCCCCACAGGAAACCGATGCGCTGGTGGCCGAGCTGGATCAGGTGCTCGGTGATGTCGTAGGCGGCGTCGCGGTCGTCGACCCAGACGCAGGGCGAGCCGTCCTTCGGGTCTTCGGCGGCCGAGACGATGCGCACCAGGCGGATGCCGTGGGCGACCAGTTCGCTGACCAGTTCCATGCGCTCGGACATCGGCGGCGCCAGGACCAGGCCGGCCAGACGCGCGCCCTGGACCAGGTCGATCAGGTCGGCGGCGAGCAGCGGTGAGGACGAATCGCAGGGATGAATCTGCAGGCCGTAGCCGGTTTCGCGGCAGGCGGCGAGGACGCCGTTCTGCACGCTGATGATGTAGTACGGGTTCGGGTTGTCGTAGACCACGCCGAGCGCATACGGCTGCGCGCTGCGCAGGCTGCGCGCGGACGGGTCGGGGCGGTAGTCGAGTTCGGCGATCGCCTCGTGGACCCGGGCGCGGGTACGGGCGCGAACGCCGGACTCGTCGTTGATCACCCGCGAGACGGTCTTCAGCGAGACCTGAGCGAGTTCGGCGACGTCTTTGATGGTGGGTCGGCGCACGGGGTTCTCGCGAGTCAGCGCAAAACCGGCGCTGCTGCGCCGGATGAGGGCCTAGCCTACTCGCCGGGTCAGGGCTTGGGTACCACGGCCAGGGTCAGGCGCGAGATGCAGGCCAGTTTGCCGGCCTCGTCCTCGATGCGGATTTCCCAGACCTGGGTGCTGGCGCCGACGTGCACGGGCCGGGCGGTGCCGGTGACGGTGCCGCTGCGTACCCCGCGGACGTGGTTGGCGTTGATCTCGATGCCGACGCACATCTTGCCTTCGGCGACCGACAGGTTGGCCGCGCTGCTGCCCAGGGTTTCGGCGAGCAGCACCGAGGCGCCGCCGTGGAGCAGGCCGTAGGGCTGGTGGGTGCGGGCGTCGACCGGCATGGTGCCGCGGACGTAGTCCGGGCCGATTTCGGTGAAGACGATGCCGAGCGGTTCCATCGCGGTGTTGCGCGAGAGCCGGTTGAGGTCGGCGACGGTGTCGTGGCCGCGGAACAGGGGACGCGCGGCGGAGGGAGCGGTGTCGGAGGCAGTCATCGCCTCACGATAGCGGCGATGCCGCGGTGGAGCCAGTCGCAACCGCGCGGGTCGCAGGCGATGCGCTTGGGCATCCGGTGCAGCGATAGATGGGTCGAGCGGTGCCGGGGCGGTGGACGGCTGGACCTGGCGGCCTCAAAAAGCCCGGAACGGCGCGCGTTGAACAGTGGGGACTGTGCGCGCCGGTCCGGGTCGGAAAGAGGAGTGGAAGGTCTTCACCGCGTTCGGCCGGCCCATGGACGAACGACTGCGATCAGGCGAAGCGGAAGCGCGGCTGGACCCAGTTGCTGGCGTAGCTGCGATTGCTGGCGTAGCCGCTGCTGTTGCCGTAGCCGACGCCGAAGTCGCGCTGGCGGTGCTGGTGGCGGACGGTCGGGGCGGCCTGGACGGTGGCCGGAGCGGTCGTGGCGGTCGGGGAAACGGTGCGGGCGTTGTGGGCGTTCATGGCGGTCTTCCTGTGTCGTGGGGGGCTGTAGTGACTCGGTGTGTTGGTAAAGTACAACACCTAAACAATCTTGCCTATGTGCTGGAAGTCATGCCCCGGTGTTTCGGGGTGCCCGGTGGGGGTTCCGGGCCCCGGCGGCTGGATGCAAGCGCCGGGATTGTGGATAGAGATGTGCCGAGGGGCGCGGAGGTTGCAATCGAGCACCTATGACTGAAGACCTAGATCAGGCGGCGGATGTGACCAACCGAAGGGGACTGAAATCGGATGGGAGATGTTTCCCTCCGAAGACGCGGGCCTCATCCCGGCTTTTCGCCCGCGCACACCCTCACCCCAACCCCTCTCCCGCAAGCGGGAGAGGGGCTTCGAGCGGATCGGTCTTGGGGAGTGCGCCCTACCTCAACCCTCTTTCCGAGGTTTAGAGCGAAGTGGGCGGAGAGACAGCCGCTCTTCCTGTTTCCGCCTGCGTCGATTGAAGGAAGCGCAAGGCTAAGAAGCATGCCCTGCATGAGCAGGGACGTATGAGAGTCAACGACGCGACGCCGCCGCGTCTCGATCAGAGAATCGGAGCCAGCCCCGCGCCGAAGGCGGTGAACATGCGCGTGGTCAGGCTCTTCACGCCAAGGTTGACCTCGGGGAAGTCGCCGACCGGCTTGTAGCAGGCGCGGAAGCCCGGGTCGGTGCGGTACAGCGGGCTCGGGCAGTTCGGGCCGGGCACGAATTCGTAGCTGGTCGCGTAACGCACCGGCCACAGGTCGAACAACGGCAGGTGTTCGGAGATCTTCGCGATCGAATACTCCAGCCCGGAGAACACCGGCGGTTTGTCGCGGCGCGCGATCACCCAGGAGTTGGCCGGGGCGATGTCGCGGCGGATGCTGTCGCCCAGCGCGCGGGCGAAGGCTTCGTCTTCGATCACCACCGCGCTCTCGGTGTTGTAGTGGTCGCCGCGCGGGTCGAAGTTGTGGGTGCCGATCACGCTGATGCGGTCGTCGATGACCATCGACTTGGCGTGCATGCCGATGCGTACGCCGGCGCGCTTGAGCGGCACCGGTTCGTTGCTGCGTCGGCGCGCATAGCGCGTGGCGACGTATTCGCGCTCGAGTGGCCGCCGGTACTGGTAGGGGTAGGCGACGCTGCTGCGATCCTGGCGCCGCCAGCGCGCCGGCGGCGGTGCCTGCTCGGGCAGTCCCGGCAGGCCGAGCGCGGGCAGGGTCGCGCCGGTCGCGGTGATGTCGATCGGGGCATCGGCCGGGAACGGTTTGTATTCGTAGATGTTGAAGCCGAACTCGCGCAGGTAGCGGCGCTTGTACTTGTACGACAGGGCGTAGGCGATGAAGGCGTCGGTCGCGGCGAGGCTGTTGGTGGAGACGATCACGCGCGGCGCGTCGGGGCGTTCGTGCAGATCGCTGAACAATTTCTGCGCGGCCTTCGACAACACCAGGTACGGCGTCTGCAACATCACTTCCTTGCGCGAATTGGCGATCAGGTTGCGCAGCGAGTCGGAGGCCAGCGCGCTGGCGTCGCTGTTCTCGCGATGCTTGTCGGGCGTGTCGGAGATATAGCGCACCGGGCCGACTTCGAGCGCATGGGCGGCAAGGCGCTCGCGCACGGTCCCGGCGTTGGCGGCGTCGTCGAGCATGGCCTGGGCGCGCTTGGGGCGCTCGAATTCGGTCTTCGGCAGGGCCGGCACGCCATAGGCGAGCAGGCGCCGGCCGACGTCGCTGAGACGTTCGACCGGCACGCTGCGGCGGTCGCTCCAGAACAGTTCGAAATCGGTGCCCATGACGTCGGCGACCGGGCCGGCGACCAGCACGTCGCGGTCGCGGAAGTTGTACTCGTCGTCCCAGTCGTAATAGTCGTCCTGGTAGTTGCGGCCGCCGGCGATGCCGACCCGGCCGTCGGCGAGCAGCAGCTTGGTGTGCATGCGCTGGTTGAGCCGGCGCCAGCAGCAAGCCGCGGCCAGCACATACTGCGGATAGGTGATGCGGGCGCGGTGCAGCACCGGGTTGTAAAGCCGCACTTCCAGGTTGACGTGGGCGCCGGACAGCGCGGCCAGGGTGTCGATATGGCGCAGCGCCGCAAGCTGGTCCATCAGCAGGCGCACGCGCACGCCGCGGCGGGCGGCGGCGAGCAGTTCGTCGAGCACGAGCTTGCCGGCGTCGTCCTCGTCGTAGATGTAGGTCTGCAGGTCGAGGGTGTGGGTGGCGCCGCGGATCAGGTCGATGCGCGCGAGCAGGGCGTCGGGGCCGCGGTCGAGGATCACCGCGTAGTGGCGCGGCTGCTCCGGGGTCGACGCGGCCAGGGCCTTGCTGCCCAGTTCGCGCAGCGGCGAGGGTTGCGCGCAGGCGTCGGCGGCGTCGCAGTCGATCTGGGTCGAGCGCGCCTGCGCCGCGATCTGGCTGGCGCGGTCGCGCTGCGCCGGGCTCAGCGTCGCGCAGGCCGACAACGACAGGACGAGCAGGGCGGTGAGCCCGCGTGATACCGCATTCAACGGAAAGACTCCTTTCGTTCCGGAACCCCGCCAGGGGCGGTCGGCCGGCCCTCGCCCGGGCGCACCTCGCCCGGCTTGGATTCGAGATGCTTGAACATGCCCGGCTTGAGCCGGACCTGCATGGTGAAACGCACCCGGTCGCCGAGTGCGAACTGCCAACCGTCCAGACCGTAGTCGTAACGGCTGACGCTGCCGTGGGCGATGGCGTCGCAGTCCTCGCCGGGACGGGCGCAGGCCGGCGCGCTGAGTACGAAGGTTTCCATGCGGCTGACCCCGTGCAGGGTCAGCTTGCCGCGCAAGGCGCCGCCGATGCGGACCAGGTCGGGCGCGTGCGGTTCGGACAGGAATTCGATGTAGGGATACAGCGGGGCATTGAAGAAGCGCTCGCCGCGGGCCAGGCGGGTGTAGCGCTCGGAGTCGCCGAGCTGCACCGCGCCGGTGGCCAGGCGGATGCGCACCTGGTGACGGCCGTCGGCCAGGGTGGTGACCTCGCCGTCGTAACGCGGGAACACCCCGGCGACCTTCTGGCCCCAGCGCGTGCGCAACTCGAAGCTGAAACGGGTGTGATCGGGGTCGAACACCTGGAACGTCGACTGCGCCCAGGCCGGGCAGGCGAACACCGCCGCCAGGGCGGCTGCGGCGACGACCCGACTGCGGAGGCGCCGCCAGCGCGACGGCGCCGGCCGCGCCGGGTTCACGGCCACCAAAAAGCGCTGAGCTGGGCCACTCCCGGTTCCAGTCCGGTGCCGACCGGAACGCTCAGTACCGCGATCCCGCCCGGCGGCATGCCGCGGTAATCGCCCGATTGGCCGCTGTGCAGCAGCGCGGCGAGACGTTCCAGGCCCGGGTTGTGGCCGACCAGCATCAGGCGTTCGGCTTCGATGTGGGTGTCGGCCAGGCCGATCAGCGTGCCGGGCGTCGCGTCGTAAACCGACGGCTCGATGCGCTGTTCGACATAGCCGATCGCGCCGAGCACGGCTTCCAGGGTCTCGCGCGTTCGTCGCGAGGGCGAGCACAGCACGCAGTCCGGGACCAGTTTGTTCTCGGCGAGCCAGCGGCCGGCGGCTTCGGCTTCGGCCAGGCCTTCGGCGGACAGGGGACGGTCGAGGTCGGCCTGGCCTTGGGCGGCCGGCTCGGCGTGGGCGTGGCGGAGCAGGATCAATTCGCGCATGGAGTGGGCAGTTCTGGCGGCGGAGGAAAACGGGGTCGGAAACGACAAGCGCGCGAAGGCTGGACGAATCGTTGCGACGTGCGAAGAGCGACGGTAGGAGGATGCCTGTCGGATCGGAATAAGGGTAGCGTCGGCGCCGAACGCGGCCGAGGCGGCGTCCCCGTTACTTCCGGATCCACTTCAGCAGCGGCTGCCAGTCGGCCTGGTGTTCGCGGATCTGTGCGGAGTGGTAGTCGAACAGGCTCTTGCCGAGCGCGGTCATCACCACATAGGCCTGGCTGTCGCGGATCTGCCCGACCACCGGGTAGGGCCATTCGCGCAGCAGCTCGATGGCCTGCTGCGAGGCGTTGGTCCAGGGCTTGAGTTTGTTGCCGACCAGGCCGACGCGGAGCTGGCCGCGGCGCACCCGCGGGTGCTGGGCCAGGGTGTCGAGGAAGGGCACGGTCGCTTCGATGTCGAGGGTCGAGGGCTGGATCGGCACCACCACCGCGTCGGCGATCTCCAGGAAACTTTCCAGATCGTCGGCCATCGCCCCGGCCGGCGCATCGATCACGGTGCGCTGGGCGTCGTCGGGCAGGCTTTTGCGCCAGGCCTTGCGGCGGGTGCCGTCGAGCGGCAGCACCGCGCTCTCCAGGACCGAGCGGCGTTGCGCCCAGCGGGTCGAGGAACCCTGGGGATCGGCGTCGATCAAGGCCGTACGCAGGCCATCGAGGGCCGCCTGGGCGGCAAGGTGGGTGGCGATCGTGGTCTTGCCGACGCCGCCCTTCGAACTGGCCACCAGCACGGTCTTCATGCGAGCTCCCTCCGGATGGAATCCGCAGCGTACACCGGGGGTGTGGCCGGGGCCATCACGAGGTGGGGCGATCACGTTGTGGAACGATCCGCGGCCGGGTGTCGGCTCGCGGCGGGCGGTCACGACTGCCCTGTGATCAGCCCGGCTTTGATCGGCCCGCTCGTGATCGGCCCGCTTGCGACTAGCTCGGGGCGACCCGCGCCCACAGCGGCAGGGTCAGCAGCGACAGCAGCAGGCCGTACCCGACCATGGCCGCGGCCAGGCGCGGGGCGAGTCGGTGGGCGATCGCCAGGGCGCTGGCGGTGACCATCGACGGCATCGCCGATTCGAGCACGGTGGTGCGGGCCATCTCGCCGTGCAGGCCCAGCAACGGCACCAGCGCCCAGGCCAGGGCCGGCATCAGCGCCAGCTTCAGGGCCAGGCCCGACAGCAGCGGCTTGAGCTCATCGCGCGGCAGGGCCAACCGCACCGACAGGCCGATGGTCAGCATCGCCAGCGGCAGCAAGGCGTCGGACAGGCGTTGCAGGCCGCCGGCGATCCAGCCCGGCGGCTCGGCCGGCATCACCGTGAACCCGATCAGCAGTGCCCACAATGGCGGGAAGCGCAGGACCCGGCGCAGCATGTCGGCGGCGCCCGGCGGGCGGTCGCCGCCGTAGCGCGCCAGCACCCACAGGCCGAAGGTCGACAGGATCAGGAAGGCGCCGAACTGGTCGTAGATCACCGCGTACGGCAGGGCGTGCTCGCCGATCAGGGCGCGGGTCAGCGGGTAGCCGAGAAAGCTGGTGTTGCCGTGGGCGACGGTGAGCAGCAGCACCGCATGTTCGTCGCGGCGGAACTTCAGCCAGCGCGACAGCGCGCCGACGCACAGCACGGTCGCGGCCAACAGCAGCCACGGCACCGCGGCGATGCCGATCAGGGCCGGTTCCAGATGCAGGCGCGGTGCATAGCGCAACACCGCCGCCGGCAGGCAGACATACAGCACGACCAGGTTGAGCGTCTGCGCGGCGTTGTCGGGCAACACGCGCGAGCGCTGGAACAGATAGCCCAGCCCCAGCATGGCCAGGACCAGGGCGAAGGCGTCGAAAGCCATGGGCGGGAATCGCGAACGTCGGCGGTAGGGCATGGTCGCGGTTGCGCGGCGCGGGCTCAAGGCGGCTTTAGGCGTAGCTGCACTTTAGCGGGCGGGTTGGAAGCAAGAGCAAGAGCAAGAGCAAGAGCAAGAGCAAGAGCAAATCCCCCCTGGCCTCCCTTTTTCAAAGGGGGGGACGCATCGGGTGGGTTCGTAAAGGGGCCGCATTCGATGGGGAATCGTCGTCGATGCGGCGGCCCAGGCCGTTGCCCCCTTTGGCAAAGGGGGCGAACGACCGCGCAGCGGGCGTGGGGGATTTGCCGTTGCTCCTGCTCTCACTTTCCGAAGCCTACCGATCCGCGCGCCGTATCATGTCGCGTCCACGGAAGAACGGCCTCATGAGCGAACTGCAAGACCTGACGGCGCTGATCCGCGCCAACACTGCATTGATCGTGATCGAGACCCGCGACGAGTCGCGGGTGATCGAGCTGTTCCGCCAGGTGTTGATGAACGTCTGGCGGGCGCTGTACCGCTGGTCGATCACCGAAGGCCTGCGCCGGGTCGATTTCGACCGCGACGACGAGGAAACCGAGGTCGCGCCGGACATCTCCAACACCTTGCAGTCGATCCGCGACGCCGACCAGCGCGGCATCTATCTGATGTTCGATGCGCACCCCTACCTGGGCTACGCCAGCACCCAACGCCAACTGCGCGAGATCGTCCAGCGCCGCGGTTGCCAGCCGCACGTGCTGGTGCTGATCGGGCACAAGGTCGAGTTGCCGCCGGACCTGGAGTCGCTGGCGGTGCGCCACCGGCCGAGCCTGCCGGACGCCAACGCTTTGCTCAAGCTGGTGCGCGAGGAAGCCGAGAACTACATGCGCGAGCACGGCGGGCGCCGGGTCGAGAGCGACGCCGAGGTGGTCAAGCAGATCGTGCGCAATCTGCAGGGCCTGGACCCGGTCGATGCGCGCCGCATCGCGCGCCATCTGATCTTCCGCGACGGCGCGATCGGCCCGGACGACCTGCCGGAACTGGCCAAGCTGAAGTTCGAGCTGCTCAACCGCTCCGGCCACCTGCATTACGAATACGACAGTGCGCGCATGAGCGAGGTCGCCGGCGCGCGCCGGATCAAGCGCTGGATCGAACAGCGCCGCGGCGTGTTCGTCAGCGGCGATGCGCCGCCCGGGCTGGACCCGCCCAAAGGCATTTTGCTGCTCGGCGTGCAGGGCTGCGGCAAGTCGATGATCGCCAAGGCGGTCGCGGCCGGTTTCGGGGTGCCGCTGGTGCGCCTGGACTTCGGCACCCTGTACGACAAGTTCCACGGCGAGACCGAGAAGAATCTGCGCGCGGCCTTGAGTTCGGCGGAACAGTTGTCGCCGGCGGTGCTGTGGATCGACGAGATCGAGAAAGGCCTGGCCGGCGACGGCGGCGACAGCGACGGCGGGGTGTCGCGGCGCGTGCTCGGTTATCTGCTGACCTGGATGGCCGAGCGCAAGTCGCGGCTGTTCCTGGTCGCGACCGCCAACCAGATCGATGCGCTGCCGCCGGAATTGCTGCGCAAGGGCCGTTTCGACGAGATCTTTTTCGTCGACCTGCCGGTCGCCGAAGTGCGCGAGGAATTGTTCGCCGGCCATCTGCGCAAGCGCGCGTTGAAGCCGGAAGGGTTCGACCTGGCCGGGCTCGCGCTGGCCAGCGACGGCTTCTCCGGCGCCGAGATCGAGCAGGCCATCGTCGCGGCGATGTACGCCGCGCATGCGGCGAACACGCCGCTGGCGGAGTTCCAGTTGCGCGCCGAGCTCAAGCAGACCCGGCCCTTGTCGGTGGTGATGAGCGAGCAGGTCGCGGCTCTGCGCGAATGGGCGCGCGGGCGCACGGTCGCGGCGGACTGAGGGTTCTTGCAACGCCGGGGATCGCGCGGCGATCCCCGGCGTGCGTTTTTGCGGGAGGGTTTTGCGGCGAGCGCTTGATCGGTCTGCCGTCAAGCGCCGACCGCCGCATCAGCCGCGCCGCTTCACGTACACCCACGCGCGCCGGCCCGACGCCAACTCGGCCGGCACGCGTTCGTAATCGTCGACTTCGTAGGCGTCGGCGTGAGCCAGTTCTGCGGCGGTGATCGCGAACACCATGCCGTCGACGCGGTCGTGCGGGTCGCCGCTGGCTTCGACGATGGGGTGATAGGCCTCGCCGCTGGTGGCGAGGACCTGCGCGTCTTCGATCTTGACCAGGCTGCGGCGATAGCCGACCAGCGCATCGGCCTCACCGGCGAGCAGGCGGCCGAAGGTGGCCTGCTGCACGCCGGCCTGCTGCAGGGTGCCGTAGGAAAACAAGGATTCGCTGAGTTCGGTAGGCATGCGGGCTCGGTTGCGCCGCCTCGCGGCGGCGCGGTGTAAAGGCTTATCCAGCGTCGAGCGTCGCCGATTCGCGCACGCTCGGCCAGCGCCGCGCCAGTTGTGCGGCGAACAAGGCCGCCGCCGGCGGATACGCGGCGAAGTGCAGGAAGGGTTCGATGAATTCCAGCTCCATCAGACGGAAGCCGTCGGCGGTCATCACCCCGTCCACGCGCACATAGGCCTGGTCGCGATAGCCGAGCTCGGCGACCGCGTCGAGCGCGTGCCGGGCTGCGGCGAGAATCGCCGGATCGGGCTCGGTCAAGCTCGCGCTGCCGCCGAAATCGGTCTGCACGCGGTAGTCGCCGGCATGGGGTTTCTTGAGCACGGCGTGGCTGTAGTGGCCGTCGAAGAACATCAGCGACCACTCGCCCTCGGCGACGATCTCGGCCATGAACGGCTGCACCAGGTAATCGAGTTCGCGCGGCAAGGCCGCCAGCGATTCGGCGAAGGCGGCCTGGCCGACCCGGCCGCGCACGGTATGCCAGGCGCCGCCGCTGACCGTGGGCTTGATCACCACGTCCTGGCCGGCCATCGCCGCGACCGTCTCGGCGAGCGCATCGCCGCGCGCCGAGACGGTCGGGATGATGGCGACGCCTTGAGCGGCGAGTTCGAGCAGGTAGCGCTTGTTGCTGTTCCAGCGCAGCAAGGGCAGTTCGTTGGCGATCGGCAGGCCGAGCGCCTCGATGCGGTCGTACCAGGCGAGGAAGTCGTCGTAATGGCGGAAATAGTCCCAGGTGGTGCGGACCAGGACCGCGTCGAAGCGCGTCCAGTCCACGGCCGGGTCGTTCCAGACGCAAGCGACCGGCTCGATGCCGTGGCCGTGCAGGGCGTCGACGAGACCGGCATCGTCGGGGTGGAATTCGGCATAGACCGTCGAGGTGACCAGGGCGAGCTGGAAGGGCTTCGAGGACAGGGCATGGGCGCCGATCGCGGCACCGAGGTGGAGCTTCGCGTCGTCGGACGCGGTATGAGAAACAACGGGCATGACGCCTCCTGGATCGGGAGGGCGCCCTTGTCTCGGCATCGCGGATCGAGCGTGGCGGAACGCGTCGGTTCCGTCGCAGCACCCCTCGGTCCGGACTGCGGATCGGCCATGAGGGCGATCCGCAACTGGTGCGCGGCGTCGTGACGACGCCGCGCGAATAGTGTTCGACAGCGGTGTCACTGCTGTCAATCGCGGCGGTCGCTTTATGAGTAGGAGCGGCGCGAGCCGCGACCGCGCTGGTTCGTGACGCTGCGAGGTCGCGACTTGCGTCGCTCCTACCCCGAAGCCGCTGGGGGTTGTGGGAACGGCGTGATCCGCGGTTGCGTCGGTTCATGACGCTGCGCGGTCGCGACTCGCGTCGCTCCTACCCTTGAAGCAGAAACTTTCTCAATACCCCGCGGCCTGGCCGTCCTTGCGCGACTCGCTGGCGCCGACGTAGCCGCCGTTCGGGTTGACCATGATCGCCTGGTAACCGCCGTAGGGGCCGTGGGCGAAGCGCACGCTGTGGCCGCGGCGCATCAGCTCGCGCACGGTCTCGTAGGCGAAGCCGCTCTCCAGGTCGAGTTCGCCGCCGTCGCTCATGACCGTGGCTTGGCCGGCCGGTTCGGTCGAGCCGTCGTGCTGCAGGCGCGGGGCGTCGCCGGCTTCCTGCAGGTTCATGCCGAAGTCGATCAGGTTGATGACGATCTGGGCATGGCCCTGCGGCTGCATCGCCCCGCCCATCACGCCGAACGACAGCCAGGGCTTGCCGTCCTTGGTCACGAACGCGGGAATGATGGTGTGGAAGGGGCGCTTGCCCGGCGCGAACGAATTGGGGTGGCCTTCCTTGAGCACGAACTGCTCGCCGCGGTCCTGGAAGATGAAGCCCAGGCCCGGCGGGGCCATGCCGCTGCCCATGCCGCGGTAGTTGGACTGGATCAGCGACACCATCATGCCGTCGGCATCGGCCACGGTCATGTAGATGGTGTCGCCTTCGTCGAGTTCCTTCGGCGTGGCGGGCTGCACTTCGCGCAAGGCCTTGTCCATCGAAATCAGCTTGCGCCGCTGCGCCGCGTACTCCTTGGAGATCAATTTCGCGACCGGCGATTTCGAGAACGCCGGGTCGGCGTACCAGCGCGCGCGGTCGGCGAAGGCCAGTTTCTTGGCCTCGGTGAACAGGTGCAGGTGCTCGACGCTGCCGAAGCCGTAGGACTTCAGGTCGTAGGGTTCGAGCAGGTTGAGGATCTGCAGCGCGGCGATGCCCTGGCCGTTCGGCGGCAGTTCCCAGACGTCGTAGCCGCGGTAGTTGGTGCTGACCGGCTCGACCCATTCGCCATGGTGGGCGGCGAGGTCGTCGTAGCTCAGGAAACCGTCGTTGGCCTTGAAGTAGGCGTCGATGGTGTGGGCGATCTCGCCCTTGTAGAACGCATCGCGCCCGCCCTTCGCGATCTTCTCCAGGGTGTTGGCGAGGTTCGGGTTCTTCCACATCTCGCCGGTGCGCGGGGCGCGGCCGTCGATGGTGAACTGCTCCTTGAAGCCCGGCCACTTCGACAAACGCGGCACCGAGGCGTTCCAGTAATAGGCGATGACCTCATGCACCGGATGGCCGTCGCGCGCATAGCGGATCGCCGGCGCCAGGTTCTCGGCCATCGGCTTGCGGCCGAAGCGTTCGTGCAGGGCGAACCAGCCGTCGACGGTGCCGGGCACGGTCACCGGCAGCGGGCCGTGCGGCGGAATGTCCTTGAGCCCGCGTTTCTGGAACTCGGCCAGGCTCAGCGACTTGGGCGAACGGCCCGAGCCGTTGTAGCCGTAGAGTTTTTTGCTCTTCGGGTCCCACACGATCGCGAACAGATCGCCGCCGATGCCGTTGCCGGTCGGCTCCATCAGGCCGAGCGCGGCGTTGGCGGCGATGGCCGCATCGACCGCGCTGCCGCCGGCCTTCATCACGTCGAGCGCGATCTGGGTGGTCAGCGGATGCGAGGTCGCGGCGATCGCGTGCGGGGCATAGACCTCGCTGCGGGTGGCGAAGGCCTTGCCGCTGATGCGGTCGGCGGCCGGTGCGGACAGCGGCAGGGCGAGCGCGCAGGCCAGGGCGAGCAGCGCCAGGCCGCGGCGGGGCGCGGTGATCGGTCGGGACATGCGGTGCCTCTCCAGGTGAAGCCCGACCATAACGCAGCCCGGCGACCGCGCGCCTGGGCCGAAGGTTGACCCGCCAGGCGCCGAACCGGATCGGGCGGCTTGGCTACCTCGCTTTCCGCCCCTGCCGCTTTCCGCTCCTGCTGCTGCTTTCCGCTCCTGCTTCTGCTTCGCTCTCCGAGTCCCGAGTCCCGAGTCCCGAGTCCCGAGTCCCGAGTCCCCAGTCCCAAGTCCCAAGTCCCAAGTCCCGAAGTACCCTAGGGTTAACCCTAGCTCGGGCACGTACCAGCTGTTTCTGCACAATCCGCGTCCATACGCTGCGTTCAAGTACCCAGGGGGTGGCCGCGATGAGCTTTCCAGAGTTCGACAGTGCGTTCCGTTTCGCCCAGTTGCCGAATCTGATCGATCACCTGCTGCACCCACAGCCGTCGTCGCAGCCGCTGCCGCAGGAGACCGCGCCGCCGGTCACCCTGGCGAGCGCTCCGGTCGAGCTGCCGTACTCGCCGTATGCGCCGGTCGACACCACCGCGCAGGAGCCTTTCAGTGAACAGCTCTACGGCCAGCAGCCGCAGAAGGCCATCGACACTTCGCTGGCCGAGCTGTCCAGCGACGTCTACAAGACCGACGGCACCGGCACCACCGGCTGGACCCGGCTCACCCCCGAGCAGCTGATCGACCTCAAGGGGCCCGACGGCAAGCCGGCCGGCATCGACCCGGCCTCGCTGGAGACCGAAGGCACCAGCTTCCGCGCCGCGGTCTACACCAACAACAACGGCCAGTACGTGGTGGCCTTCGCCGGCACCAACGGCTTCAGCCCGTTCGGCGACGGCGACATCGCCAACGACGTCGGCCAGGGCCTGGGCTTCGAGACCAGCCAGTACAAGCAGGCGGTCGCGCTGGCCAAGGAAGCCGAGGCCGCGTTCGGCGACAACGTCGTGTTCACCGGTCACTCGCTCGGCGGCGGCCTGGCCTCGACCGCGGCGCTGGCCACCGGCAACACCGCGGTGACCTTCAATGCCGCCGGCCTCAGCAACGACACCTTGCGCGACCTGGGCTTCAGCCCGCACGACGCGCGTTCGCAGGCCGAGGACGGGCAGATCCGCCGCTACAACGTCGACGGCGACCCGCTGACCGGCGTGCAGCAGAGCGTCGAAGTGCTCAACGGCACGCCCGATGCGGTCGGTTACGAGCTCAACCTCGAGCATCCCGAGGGCTGGCCGAACGTGCTCAGCGCGCACGGCGCCGCGACCGTGATCGAGGCGATGAAGACCCAGACCCCGACCCCGACCGAGAGCATCGAAGGCGACGAACTCGGCGTCCTCGACCGCATGGCCGAGACCGGTTCGGAAACCGCGATCGACCTGCTCGGCGACGGCGCCCAGGAACTGATCGACCTCGGCGTCGACGCCTTCAACGTCGGCTACGACTTCGGCGGCGACCTCGACGGCGTGATCAACAACGAATACGCCGACGGCCGCTACATCGACGGCACCTTCAAGCTCACCGGCGACCTCGCCGAGGGCACGCTGAACCTGGCCGGCGACGTCGGCCGCGGCGGCTTCAACCTGGTCGGCGACGTTGCCGAAGGCAGCGGCGAACTGGCCGGCGGCCTGATCCGCGACCTCGGCGAATACGTCGGCCTCAAGGATGCCGGCGACACCCTCGGCGGCTGGATCGAGGACGGCGGGCAGATCCTCGGCGACGTGTCCGAAGGTGCCGGCGAACTGACCGAGATCGTGTTCGATGGCCTGGGCACCGCGACCGAGGCCACCCTCGACTTCGCCGGCGATGTCGCCGAAGGCACGGTCAAGGTCCTCGACGACGTCGGCAGCTTCCTCAATCCCTTCGACTGAGACTCGGATGCGAGCGCGGTGACGGCATGAGCGCGCGGCAGCGGGCTCGGTCGCCGCGTCCGCGCGCGAACCGCATCGGCATCGCTTACCCGTCGGCGCGGCTGCGCTACGATCCATGCATCCGGCTACGGTCGTCTTCCAGAGCAGGCGCCTCGTCATGAATCTTCCGCATCCGAACCCGCGTGGCGCAGCCTCGCGCGTGATGGCCGCCGCCATCCTGCTTATGCTGTCGGTCTGCACGGCGTGTGCAGGCCCGGGAAACCGATCGATGCAAGCCAGCGAAGTCTTCCCCGACCTGCGTAGCGCCGAACTGGCCGAGGCCGCCGCCGACGGCAATGCCGCCCGCGTGCGCGAGCTCGCCGCGGCCGGCGCCAACCCGAACGCGCGCGGCGCCAAGGGCACCACGCCGCTGCAGTGGGCGCTGTATCACCGCAGCAGCGGCGGCATGGAGGCCCTGCTGGGGGTCGGCGCCGACCCGACGGTCGGCAGCGACGATGGCATGACCGTGGTGCATCTGGCGGCGATGGCCAACGACCCGCGTTACCTGCGGGTGCTGCTGGATCGCGGCGCGAACCCCGACACCCCGAACACCGTCACCCAGGCCACCCCGCTCGCGGCGGCCCTGATGGGCGAACGCGCCGACAACTTCAAGGCCTTGCTCGCCGCCGGCGCCAAGCCCGACCTGGCCGACCGCATGGGCAACACCCCGCTGCACCAGGCCGCCAAGGTCAACGAATTCGGCCATGCCCTGGAACTGCTGCAGGCCGGCGCGAGCCCGAACGCCCGCAACGTGCAAGGCGCGAGCTTCCAGCGCTTCATGTTCATGACCCCGGAGAGCGTCCTCACCGGCCAGGCCCGTCGCGAACGCGAAGCGGTGATCAAATGGTTGCGCGAGCACCAGATCCCGATCGAGGATGCGCAGGCGAAGTAACCGCGCGCTGGGGCGACGGAAGCAGCAACCGCAACTGCAACAGCAACAGCAACAGCAACAGCAACAGCAAATCCCCCGCGCTGCGGAGGCGATGGCTTCCGGTTCCGCGCCGGGCGCCGCCCCCTTTTTCAAAGGGGGCGAATCGGCGGGCTCGTTCGGAAGGACTTGAGGCGATCGTTGTTGCGGTTGCGGCTGCCACCGCCACTGCGGCTGCCACCGCCATTGCGGCCGCCACTGCCACTGCCACTGCCCACTGCCGCTGCCGCTGCCTGCGTCATGGCCGCCGCAGCGGCAGTTCCCCCCTTTGGAAAAGGGGGGCTAGGGGGGATTTGCTCTTCGCGTCCTCGCGTCGGGACTCATTGTCACCACCGCCCTCACCGCAGCCGCCGCAAGCGCTCCAATGCGGTTTCCAGGTCGCTCAGCACCGCCAGCAACGAGGCCCAGTCTTCCGCCTGCGCGGTCTGCTCGACCGCGTGCGCGGCTTCGCCCAGTTCGCTGGCGCCGATCAAGGCGGCGGCGCCCTTGATGCGGTGGGCCTGGCGGCGCACGCCGTCCAGGTCGCCCTGGGTGCGTGCAGCCTGCAACTCGGCCAGGTCCTGGCGGGTGACGGCGAGGAAATCGTCGAGCACTTCGGCGGCATCGCCGCCGCTGTCGCTGAGCAGGTGCCGCAGTACCTCGCCATCGAGCACGCGTGCGCGGTCGTCGCCGGCCAGCGCGGGCGATGTGCCCGGCGGCGGCACGGTATGCGGCAGCCAACGCTGCAAGGTGGCGGCCAGGCGCGCGACCGCGACCGGCTTGACCAGGTAGTCGTCCATGCCCGCGGCATGACAGGCCTCGGCTTCGCCCTTCAACGCCGAAGCGGTCAGGGCGACGATCGGGGTGCGCGACAGGCCGTCGCTCGCTTCTTCTTCGCGCACCGCGCGGGCCAGGCCGTAGCCGTCGAGACCCGGCATGTGCACGTCGGACAACAACAGGGCATAGCGCCCGCTGCGCCAGCGCTGCAGGCCTTCCTGGCCGCTGCTGGCGGCTTCGCTGGCATAACCGGCCAGGGCGAGCTGGCGTGCGATCACCAGCCGGTTGGTCGGGTGATCGTCGATCAGCAGGATCAGGCTGCGTTCGCGCTCGGCGGTGGCGAGGTCGGGCAAGGGCCGCGGTACCAGCGCGGCCGTGTCGGCGTCGCTCGCGATCGACGCCTGCAGTTCCGAGGCCGGCGCGTGCGCCAGGGCGACGCGCAAACGCATGGTCGTGCCGACGCCGGGCGCGCTTTCCATCGTCACCTCGCCGCCCATCAACGCCGCCAGGCGCCGGCAGATCGCCAGGCCCAGGCCGGTGCCGCCGTAACGGCGGGTGGTGTCGCTGTCGGCCTGGCTGAAAGGCTCGAACAAACGCCGTTGCTGCTCGGCGCTGACGCCGATGCCGGTGTCGCTGACGCACAGGCACAGCGCATCGCGCGGCCCGTCGTCGTCGGCAGTGGCCGGACCGAGATATTCGAGCGCGACCTGGATGGTGCCGCGCTCGGTGAACTTGACCGCGTTGGAGAGGAAGTTGCCGAGGATCTGGCGCAGGCGCAGGGCGTCGGCGCGATGCGCCGGGGCGATGCCGGGATCGATGCGGCAGCTCACGGTCACGCCGCGGCTGGCGGCGGCGCCGACGAAACCGGCCATCGTGCTGCGCACCAGCGCGGCCAGGTCGACTGCCTCGGTGACGAGCTCCAGGCGCCCGGCTTCGATCTTGGAGAAGTCGAGGATGCCGCCGATGATCTGCAGCAGCGATTGCGCCGATTGTTCGATCACGTCGAGCGCGCGGCGTTGCTCGGCGTCCAGACGCGAATGCGCCAGCACCTCGATCATGCCGGTGACCCCGATCATCGGGGTGCGGATCTCGTGGCTCATCGCCGCCAGGAACGAGGACTTGGCGCGGTTGGCGTCCTGGGCGCGCGCTTCGCTGGCGCGCAGCTCGCGTTCGAGCCGCTTGAGCGGGCTCAGGTCGGCGGCGATCAGCAGCAGGCCCGGCGCGTCTTCGTCTTCGTGGGTGGCCGACACCGCGACCAGCGCCGGCACCCAGGTGCCGTTGCGATGGCGCAGGCGGGTCTCGCGCGGCGCGGCCTGGGCCAGGGCGAGTTCGCGCAGGGCGGTCCAGTCGGCGCGCACGGTCTGCCCGGTCTGCGCGCTGAGCTCGCTCGCCAGCGCCTGCAGGGCGCGCGGCTCGAACACCGTGTGCAAGCGCTCGTGGCCGATCACGTCCCGCGCGCAGACCCCGAGCAGGCGTTCGGCGAAGGGATTGACCAGGGTCAGGCAGCCGTCGCCGTCGACGGCGAGGATGGCGATCTGCGCCGAATCCAACAGCGAACGCTGGAAGCGCTCGCGTTGTTCGAGTTCGGCGCGGGTGCGTTCGTTGCGGATCAGCTGACCGGTCAGTTCGGTCTCGAAGCCGAGCACGTCGCGGCGCATGTCGATGAACGCCTGCATCACCGCACCGAGTTCGCCGGTCGGCAACTCGCCGGGTTCGGCGGTGTAGTCGTGCTCGCGCATGCGCCGCGCCAGCCAGGTCAGGCGGTCGATGCCGCGCGAGGCGTTGCGCAGGATGCGCCGGCCGATCAGCGCCGCGGTCAGCAGCGCGAACAGCGACAAGGCGATGCGGATCAGGCTGACCCGTTCGCTGCGGACGATGTCGGCGCGCACCACGCTGTCGGCCTGGACCAGCTTGAGGTCGGACAGCGACTGCAGGCGTTGGGTCAGCGGGTCGATCGCCGGGTACAGGCGTTTGTCGGCGAACTGGCCCAAGGCGCGGATGTCGCGGTGGCGCAGGATCGCGCGCAGCTCGGCCGCGGCCGCGTCGGCGGTGCGGCGGGCCTGGGCGGCGGCGTACAACTGCGCGCGTTCCTCGGCCGAATGCGGCAGGGCCTGCAGGCGCGGCCAGGCCTGGTCGACGCGGCGTTGCGCGTTGTCGACGCGCTGCAGGCCTTCGTCCCAGTCGACCAGGTAGTTGCGCACCCGGAAGGTGGTGTCGACCACATCCAGGCCGTAGCCATCGGACACGGTCTTGATCAGGCGCAGGCCGAGCAGGGCGTCGTCCTGCAACGTCTGCAGGGTGCGGCGCGCGCGGTACTGCTCGATCTCGTCGATCACCAGCACGCTGGCGCCGGTCAGCAGGAACAGGCCGAACAACCCCCACAGTTGGCGACGGATGCTGAAGCGGTCGAGCCAGGCGAACACCGTGCGCTTCAATGTTCGGGCCGGCGCCAGCGGCCGAGCAGGGCCGGCAGCTCTTCGCCCGGCACCGCATCGCCGATCAGCCGGCCCTGGGCGATCGCGCAGCCCAGTTCGGCCAGCATCTGCCAGTCTTCGACGGTCTCCACGCCTTCGGCGACCGCATCCAGGCCGAGCTTGCGCGCCAGGTCCAGGCTGGCCTCGACCACCGCGCGCTTGCGCGGTTGCTGGCTGGCGCCGGCGATGAATTCCTGGTCGATCTTCAATTCGGTGAACGGCACCTGCGAGAGTTGCGACAGCGACGACCAGCCGGTGCCGAAGTCGTCGATCGACAGGCCGAAGCCCTTCAGGCGCAGGCGCGCAAGCACGCCGAGCCCGCGCGCAGCATCGGCGATCAGCGAGCTTTCGGTGAGTTCGAGCACGACCTCGGACGGGTCGACGCCGGCCTCGCGGACGATGCGCTGATAGCGGTCGGCGGCGCCGGCATCGTCGAGGGTCGAGGCGGAGACGTTGACCGACAGCTTCAGGCGCAGCCCGCTGCGGTCCCACTGGCGTTTCCAGTGGCAGGCCTGGCCGAGCATCTGTTCGGTGAGTTCGTCGACCAGGTCTTCGCTTTCCAGCAACGGCAGGAAATGCTGCGGCAGCACCACGCGGCCGTCGCTGCGGGGCCAGCGCGCCAAAGCCTCGACGCCGATCGCGCGGCCGTTGCCGAGTTCGACCTGCGGTTGGAACCAGGGCACGATCTCGCCGGCCGCCAAAGCCGCGCGCAGGCTGTCGAGGCCGATCTCGCCGGGGTCGTCGTCGGCGACCGCGGCGGCCACCCGTTCCAGGCCGGCCAGGGCCTGGGCGAGCTTGGCCCGGGTCAGCGGCTTGGGCACCGCCTCCAGCACGCGCAGGCCGCAGGCGCGGGCCATGGTCTGGACGGTGTGGAGCAGGGCCGCGTCGAGCGCGCTGACCACCAGGATCGCGCGGGCCAGGTGTTCGCGGGCGAGATGATCGATGAACTCGATGCCGTCCATGCCCGGCATGTCCAGGTCGACCAGCACCACGTCCGGCACCTGCGACAGCGAACGCAACAGGCGCAGGGCCGAAGCGCCGTCGCCGGCCTCGTGCAGGCGGACGACACCGAGTTCGGACAACAGGCGCAGCGCCATGCGGCGTTGGAAGCCGTGGTCTTCGACCACCACCACGCTCAATAGCGAAAGAGACATCCGATCCTCGGCTGCGACGGCGCATCGACAGACCGACGTCGTCGAGCGAACGCGCGGCTGCGGACGGCCGACTGTAGCCGTGTACACAGTCGAACGGAAACCACGGCGACGAACGGTCGCGGTGAGGGTTTTCGCAACAAAAAAGCGGCGCGGCATCACGCCGCGCCGCTGCTTTCGCGCAGGCCGGGCGTGGCGCCCGGCGCTGTCTTGCGCGGCCTTACGGCCAGCGCGGCGGGTTCTCGGCCCAGGCCTGTCGCACCTGGGCGAGGGTGGCGCGGTCGCTGTCGCGCCACGCCGGCAACAACTCGGCGTAACGCGAGCTGTCGCGCCACAGGTCCGGCTCGCTGCGCACCGCGGCGGCATACCACTCCACCGCCTCGTCCTTGCGTCCCAGCGACCACAGCGCGACCGCGTAGGTCGGCGGCATCCATGCGGCGCTGACGTTGCGCGCGCCGTGCAGGATCGTCCAGTACTTGAACGCCTCCTCGTGGGCGCCGAGGTGATACAGATCCCAGGCGTAGTTCCACATGATCGCGCGCCAGTAGGTGCTGCCGCTGTCGATCTCGCGCAACGCCCGCGCATACAGCTGGCGCGCCAGCTCGGTGCGGCCGCTTTCCATCGCCAGGTGGGCGAGTTGGGCGGCCTCGTTCGGCGCGTGCGCCTTGCGCTCGACGATCTTGGCCAGCCGTTCCATGGCGGCGTCGCCGGTCTCTTTGATCGCGACCACCGGCTTGGTGGTCTGAGCGTCGGCGTCGAAATAGAACTCACCCGGCTTCGACAGAGCCTGGGCGCCGGCGGAGCCGGATACCACGGCGGCGGCGAGCGCCGCAGCCAACAACAACTTGCGAATAGGCATGTTTATAGATCCCCCTGGAACCCCTACATGCTAACCGCTGCGATGCACAATCCATGAATCCGCGCACATAATTTATTTGACGCAAGCGGGCGAATAGCGTGATAGCACCGGGCGATATCGCCCGCTTGCGACCGGGTCCGCCATCCCCGGCGGACACGGATGGGCAGCAGCGGTCGGCGGACGCGCGCCGCCGCGGTCGCCGCGGCGGAGCGCAGGGCCCGGCCGGTCAGTCGGCGGCGGGGCGCAGGGTCACGCGGTCGAGCGCCCACAGCGGGTCGTGGCCGCCGCTGGCGAAGACGAAACACAGGTCGTGGCGGCCGGCGAGCTTGGGCAGGGCGGCCTGCAGCGTGCTCAGACCGTCCGAACGCTTGGCCTCGGCCAGCGGCAGGCGCGCGATCGGTGCGCTCTTGCAGTCGTCGACGCGCACTTCCAGGGCGCCGCCGAGCTCGGCCTTGCGGGTCACGATGTTCTTGGTGTCGTGCCAGAGCTGGAAGTTGTAAGGCACCTGGCCGACCCGGACCTCGATCCGGCCGACCCCGTCGAGGCGGGCGCCTTCGTAGATCCAGCACGGGTCGATCAGGTTGGCGGTCAGCGAGGCGCGGGCGCCGTCGCCCTTGCCTTCGATCGCCGCATCGTCCTCCAGGCGCAGGTTGTAGCCCTCGCGGCAGGGCCGCAGGCCGGCGCTGGTGCGGGTGCTCAGGTCGGCCAGGTCGCGGGCACTGAAACGGCGCGGCGCGGAAATCGCCTTGCCCTCGACGAAGGTGGTCGCGACCACGTCCAGCGGCAGGGCCGCGGCGAGCGGCTGCTGGTACAGCGGGGCATCGACGCCGGGGTCCTGGCCGTCGGTGCGGTAGCGGATCTCGCCGAATCCGGTCTGGTTGCTCAGCGCCAGCCTCGGCGCGGCGCCGTCGGCGCCGTCCTCGACCTTGAACTTGACCGCGTAGGCGACGTCGGAGGCCTTCACGTCCTGGGCGCGGTAGCGCGCCATCTGCGCGGCCAGGCGCTGTTGGAAGTCGTTCCAGTCGATCCGCGCCTGCGGCGACCAGACCACTTCCGCCAATGCATCCAGGCGCGGGTACAGCGCGGTCTGGATGCGCTCGAAGCTACGGCGATGCTCGCTCCACAGATTGGCCTGGGCGCCGAGCACGTGCCGGCCCTGGGCTGCGTCGAGCTCGGCCGGCACCACCGAGAACTGATAGAAGTCGCGCAGGGTGCTGATCGGGAAGCGCCCGCTCGGCTCGTCGTCGCGGTCGCTCTGGACGTAGTCGAGGTAGAGCTGGCGGTCCGGCGCGACGATCACGTCGTGGCCTTCGCGCGCGGCTTCGACCGCGCCCTTGGTACCGCGCCAGGACATCACCGTCGCGCTCGCCGGCAGCTTGCCGCCTTCGAGGATTTCGTCCCAGCCGAGCAGGATGCGGTCGTGCTTCTGCAGGTGGCCGGCGATGCGGCCGACGAACCAGCTCTGCAGCGCCATCTCGTCCTTGAGCCCGAGCGACTTGATCTTGGCCTGCACGCTCGGCGAGGCGATCCACTGGTCCTTGGCCGCCTCGTCGCCGCCGATGTGGATGTAGCGCGACGGGAACAGCCCGGCGACTTCGTCGAGCACGTTCTCGAGGAAACCGAAGGTCGCGTCGTCGACGCCGTACAGATAGGTGTGCACGCCCCAGTCCGGCGACACCGGCGGCGCGTTGCGCACGACGTCGCCGACGCCGAGTTCGGGATAGGCGGCGATCGCCGCCTGCGCGTGGCCGGGCATTTCGATTTCCGGGACCACGGTGATGTGGCGCTCGGCGGCGTAGCGCACGACGTCGCGGATCTGTTCCTGGGTGTAATAGCCGCAATAAGGTTTGGGTTTGCCCTCGGCATCGCGGCCGGCGGCGCCGGCGAGGATGCGGCAACCGCCGACCTCGGTCAGGCGCGGGTACTTCTTGATCTCCACGCGCCAGCCCTGGTCGTCGGTGAGATGCCAGTGGAAGGTGTTGAGCTTGTGCAGCGCCATCTGGTCGAGCACCGACTTGACCTCGTCGACGCTGCGGAAGTGGCGGGCGACGTCGAGCATCAGGCCGCGCCAGACGAAGCGCGGTGCGTCGTCGATGCGCTGCGCGGCGATGCTCGCCGCGCCCTTGCCGCCGTCGGCGGTGGCCAGCTGCCACAGGGTGACCGCGCCGTAGAACAGGCCGGCCGCGGCGCGCGCCTGCACGCGCACGCCGTCGCGGCCGATCTCCAGGGTGTAGGCCTCGTCGCCGCTGGCGGCGGACTTGGGGTCGAGCGCGAACACGATCGCATCGGCGCCGGGCTTGCCGCCGCTGTCGATGCTCGGCGCGAAGCCGCGCAGCTGCCGGACGCGCGCGGCGAAATCCTCGGCGACGCGCCGCGCGGCGGCATCGTCGGCGGCGACCACCAGGCGGGTCTGCGGCCCGAACACGAACCGCCCTTCGCCGGCGACGACCTGCGCCGGCCGCGGAATCACCGCCGTTGTGTGCGCGGCGACCGCCGGTTCGGCGCCGCTCGCGGCAGTGGAGGTGGCGTCGGTCGAGCTGGAGCCGGCCGGCGGGGTCGTGTTCTGGCAGGCGGCCAGTCCGATCGCCGCGGCACTGGCCAGGGCCAGGTTCCAGGCGGTACGCGTCTTCATCGTTGCGCTGCTCCGTTCGTGGCCGGCGTGCGTGGAGGCGCGCCGGCGGTGTCAGTGTGCGGTGCTCAATGCGGCGAAGCCCGGCAGGGTGAGTGCCGGGCTCCGGGTACGAAGCGCCGGCGGGATCGAAGCGATCCCGGCGGCGTTGCCACGCGTCCGGCCTTGCGGCCGGCGCGTGCGGGTTGCGGTGCGGATCAGAAGTTGAACCGGAACGCGGCCATGTAGCGGCGGCCGCTGTGGTAGGTACCGACCGGCTTGCTCTTGCTGCCGGAGTACTGCACGTACTCCTCGTCGAGGATGTTCATCGCGTCGAACGACAAGGCCATGTTCTCGTTGAACTTCCAACCCACGCTGGCGCCGAGTTCCGAGTAGGCGTCCACGCTCGCCGGCGCCGCGCCGGCCACGTAGCCGCCGGCCAGGTAATGGCTGCGCCAGTTGTAGGACAGGCGCACGGTCAGCGGGCCGCTCTCGTAGTACGGGCTGATCGCGACGCTGTCGCGCGACTGGTACGGCAGCGGGTCGCCGGTGTTGTTCTCGCCGTCGGCGTAGGTGTAGTTCGCGGTCAGGCCGAAGCCGGTGTCGGCGAACGGCTGCTGGTAGCTGACGTTGAAGCCCTTGACCTTGCCCTTGCCGGCGTTGCGCGGACGCTGGATGTCGTAATCGCAATAGCCGTCGCTGGTGCAGCCGTGGAAACCGACCAGGGTGGTGTCGAACACGACCCGGTTGGTGTCGCGGATCGAGTTGTACTGGCGTTCGATCCGGGCCGCGCTGTCGATGTAGTTGGAGATGTCCTTGTAGAACACCGACGCCGCCAACACCGACTGCTCGGCGAAATACCACTCGGCCGACAGGTTGAAGTTGGTCGACTCGTACGGCGACAGGTCGGCGTTGCCGCCGCTGCCGTTATACGTGGTGTCGTTGAGGAAGGTGTTGTTGACCATCTGGTTGTACGGCGCCCAGGCGATCACCTTGGCCGCGGCGAAGCGCAGCAGCACGTCGTTGCCGGTGTCGTAGACCACGTTCAGCGACGGCAGCACGAAGTCTTCCTTCTTCGACTTGGTCTTCCACTTGCTGGCCAGGTTGTCGAGGGTCGGCGCGCCGCCGTAGACGAAGCCGCTGGCGTCGGTCTTGGATTCGACGTAACGCAGACCGAAGTTGCCGCGCCAGGCGCCGCTAGCGAAATCGGCCTGCACATAGGCCGCGGTATTGGTCTGTTCCAGCGCCCAGGTGTTGTTGAGGAAGCCGGCCGGGTCGGGGTTGGCGAAGTTCAGCGGGCTGCCCTTGACCCAGTCGAGCACGTTGCCGCGGCCGACCTGGATGTGGCGTCCGTGGTCGTTGCTGAAACCGCGGATGTCGGTCAGGCCGACGGTGCCGACGTTCGCCAGGGTGCCGCGGTTGACCGGGCCGTAGATGTTGAGCTCGAACGACTCTTCATGCTTGGCGCGACGCACGCCGAACTGGAGGTTGTTGAACACGCTGTCGAACTCGACGTTGAAGTCGACCTGTCCGTAGGTGTCCTTGCTCTCGGTCGAGAACACGCCGTTGTTGCCCATCCAGCCGTTGACCAGGCCGCCCGACGGACCCCAGTTGGCCGGATTGCGCGCGGCGTCGGGGTTGTCGAAGGTGATGCCGCGGTCGATGTCCCAGCTGAAGCCGCCGTTGTAGACCGGCTCGATGAAGTACTGGGCGAGGTGCTTGTTCTCGGACTTGCTGCGGCCGATCTGGCCCTTGAAGCCCCAACCCTCGCCGTCGAACGCGGTGCGCAGGTCCAGGCCCTTGGTCTCGACTTCCGACTCGCGCACGTTGTTGTCGTACAGCACCGTGCCGCCGGTGGCATCGGCGTTGGCGTTGGAGTGGCCGCTGGTGACCACGCCGTTCTTCGCGTCGCCGAGGCGGTTGACCGCGGCGACGGTGCCGTCGTTCCAGGTCAGGAAGCTGTACAGCGACTGGTTGTAGTTGTCGAAGTTTTCCTTGATGTACAGGCCGCTGAGGTTGAACTCCCACTCGTCGCTCGGCTTGAACTGCAGGTTGACCACGGCGCTGTCGCGCTTGCGGTGCTGCTGGAACCAGGCGGCGTTGATCGAGTTCGGCACTTCCGCGTTCGGGTCGAGACCGGCGCGCGCGGCGTTGGCGAAGGTCGAGGCCTTCGCGTAGCCGAAGATTTCCAGGCCCTGGCGATCGACCTGCTCTTCGTAGTGCTGCGCGGCGACCGAGACGCCGAAGGTTTCTTCCGGGTTCTTCCAGCTGTACAGCAACGAAGCGCTGGGGCGGCCCTTGCTGCCCTGGTCGCTGTAGTTATAGCTGACCGAGCCGGCGACCGAGTTGGCGTCCATGTCGAGCGGCTGGCGGGTGTGCATGAGCACGGTGCCGCCGAGGCTGCCTTCGGTGATGCGCGCTTCCGACGACTTGATGATTTCCAGACGGCCGAGGATTTCCGGCGCGAGCAGGGTGTAGTCGAAACCGCGGTTCGGCTGTTCGCCGTACAGCCAGATCGCCTGCGCGACCGGATGGCCGTCGAGGAAGGTCAGGTTGAGGCTCGGGTCGGTGCCGTCGATGCTGACCCGCTCGCCCTGGCCGAAGCGGCGGTCGAGGGTGACGCCGGGAATCTGCGACATCGCTTCGGCGACGTTGGTGTTGGCGAACTTGCCGATGTCCTCGGCGGTGATCGCTTCCGACACGGTCACGTTGGCCCGCTTGGTATCGAGCGATTTTTCCAGACTCGCCCGGATGCCGGTGACGACGACGGTGTCGAGCTCGGTGGCGTCCGACGTTGCGGACGGGCTGGTTGCTGCCTGGGTGTCCTGGGCGGCCGCCAGGCCCGGACCGATACAGGTCAGGACCGCGACGATGCTGGCTGACAGGATGCTCTTGCGCGCTTTCATTACTGTTCCTCCCTCGGGCGGTGATGGCTCGGCGATCGACCGGGGAAAGCCGGTTCGTCGCGAAGTCCGGTTTGTCTTGTCTTGTTTGTCTTGGTGCAGCCGGTCGCGGCGACGCCGTTTCCGGTTTCGGTGTTGCCGCCTTCGATGCGAGGCCGCGGTTTCGCGCACGCGCCTTGCGCGCGTGCGCCTGAGGCCTTGCGCCTACTGCGTTTTTTGTTGGCGATTCGCCGGCGCCGTCGCGCCATCGCCGGGTTCGCTTTGCTGCGGGCCCTGCTCGTACTGGCCCGGCTCGTACTGACCATGTTCCAGATACCAGCTCGCCGCACCGATCACGCCGAGCCGTTCGTTCTCGATCAACCGCACCGGCACGCGTTCGAGCACCGGACGCATCGCGCCCTTGTCGAGCATGCGCGCGTGGAATTCGCTCTCGGGCACGAAGTCCTTGAGCTGGGGCAGGATGCCGCCGGCGATGAACACCGACTTGGCGCCGCTGATCACCGCCAGATCGCCGATCACGCTGCCGAGCAGCGCGCAGAACGTCAGCACCGCTTCGCGCGCGATCGCTTCGCCGCGCCGCGCCGCTTCGGTGATCGCAGCCGGCGCACGCAGCGACGGCTCGACGCCGTTGAGCGTGCACAGCGCGCTATACAGGTTGACCAGGCCGGGACCGGAGACGAAATACTCGGTCGGCACGTGGGTCTGGCCGCGTTGCTGGGCCAGGCTCAGCATTTCGACTTCGCGCGAATTGCCCGGCGCGAAAGCGGTGTGGCCGGCTTCGGTCGGCAGCACCACGGTGGTCTTGCCGTGCGGAATGCGCACCGCCGCGCCGAGGCCGGTGCCGGGGCCGATCACCAGCACCGGGCCGGGCGTCGACTCGCTGACGCCGGGCGTGAGCAGGGTCGAATCGTTCGGCGCCATGCACTGGGCGGCGTTGGCGTTGGCCTGGAAATCGTTGATGACCAGCACCTGGCGCAGGCCGAGTTCGCGGCGCAGTTCCGACAGCGAGATTCGCCACGGCAGGTTGGAATTGATGACCTGGTCGTCGAGCACCACGCCGGCGGAGGCGATCACCACGCGGTCGATGCCGACGCCGTTGCTGGCGATGAACTCGGCCAGGATCGCGGCCAGGCTCGGGTAATCCGCGCAGACGTACTTGCGGTGGGCGAGCACGGTCACGGTGGACTCGCCGCCGTTGCCGGGACGGACCAGGCCGACCCGGGTATGGGTGCCGCCGACGTCGGCGGCGATGAACTGGGGCGTGGCCGTATTCAGCCGTGCAGCCGCACTCATGCGCAGGCTCCGGCGACGGCGGTCGGTGCACCGGCGTGTGTGTTCATGATGCGTCCCCGCAAGGACATCGACGACGTCCCGTTCCATTCCCACTGCATGCGCCCTCCGCGGCTGCCGGTGTGTTTCCCCTTGGCGGCGCCGAGAGTGCTCTGGGTTTGACAACGTTGTCAACAAGTTCGCGCCAATGTGTCTCCCAGGCCACAAAACCGGGTTTCGGCGCCCGGATTATTGATGCGCCGCAACATGGCGGCGCGCGCGCAAGATCACGGTTTGGCGGGCTTCTTGGCCTTGTGGCTGGTATGCAGGAGCGACTTGTGACAACGTTGGGCCGACGCTTGTCGTGCCGGTCATCCGGATGACCAGCGGGACGTGGCGGGCGGTACCCGCTGCTCTGGGAGGGGAGTCTCATGTCGGTTTCCAACGCCAGCGCTCGGCCGCGTCACCTGGGTTCGATCGCGATCATCGGCGCGCTGTTCTTCGTGTTCGGTTTCGTCACCTGGCTCAACGGCCCGTTGATCACCTTCGTCAAATACCGGTTCGAGTTGAACGACTTCAACGCGTTCCTGGTGCTGACGGTGTTCTATCTGTCCTACCTGTTCCTGGCCTTGCCGGCATCGAGCATCCTCAAGCGCACCGGCATGAAGAAAGGCATGTCGCTGGGTCTGTTCGTGATGGCGATCGGCGCCTTCGCTTTCGGCGAATTCGTCCTGCGCGGTTCCTACCCGGGCGCGCTGGCCGGACTGTTCACCATCGGCGCGGGCCTGGCGATCCTGCAGACCGCAGCCAATCCCTACATCAGCATCCTCGGCCCGATCGAAGGCGCGGCGCAGCGCATCGCGGTGATGGGCATCTGCAACAAGATCGCCGGCGCACTGGCGCCGTTCGCGTTCGCGACCCTGGTCCTGGCCGGCATCAACAAGTTCGATGCGCAGCTCGCCGCGGCCACCCCGGCCGGGCGCCAGACCCTGCTCGACGAATTCGCCGCGAAAGTGCACGTGCCCTATGTCGCGATGGCCGCCGTGCTGGCGGTGTTGGCGGGGTTGCTGCTGCGCTCGCCGTTGCCGGAAATCCGCGCCGAGGACGTCAACGCGACCCCGGCCGACAGCGGCAGCGGCCGCAAGAAGAGCCTGGCGCATTACCCCCACGTGTGGCTCGGCGCCCTGTGCATCTTCGTTTATGTCGGCGCCGAAGTGATGGCCGGCGATGCGATCGGCACTTACGGCGCGGCCCTGGGCCTGCCGCCGAGCGAGACCAGCTTCTTCACCACCTTCACCCTGATCGCGATGCTGGTCGGCTACCTGGTCGGGCTGGTGGTGATTCCGCGTTTCGTCAGCCAGCAGAAATATCTTGCGGTCTCGGCCGTGCTCGGCATCGCCTTCACCGTCGGCGCGTTCTTCACCAAGGGCTATGTCTCGGTCGGCTTCGTCGCCGCGCTGGGTTTCGCCAACGCGATGATGTGGCCGGCGATCTTCCCGCTCGCGATCGAGGGCCTGGGGCGTCTGACCGAACGCGGTTCGGCCCTGCTGGTGATGGGCATCGCCGGCGGCGCGGTGATCCCGCAGCTGTTCGCGGCGCTCAAGCAGCACTTCGACTTCCAGCTGGTGTTCCTGCTGCTGATGGTGCCGTGCTACCTGTACATCCTGTACTTCGCCAAGGCCGGGCATAAGGTCGGCCTGGCCCATCGGGCGACGGCTTCGGCCACCGCCACGGCCGCGGTTTCGAACTGAGGCCGGCCTGGCGCGCGTCCCCTCGTACTGCCGCAGGCGCAGTGCGAGGGGCGACCCGCTTGGTCGATGCGGCGTGGAGCGGTCGGGCGAGCGCTTCGCTCGATCCCGAGTCGTTGCACTAATCCGGCTCAGGCCAGCCCCAATCGAAGGCCCGTTCAAGCGCCGCATTCAGGGCGGCCGCTTCGCCTGCGTACCCGCGGCGATCCGGCGCTCTGGCCGAGCCCGCGACCTCTGATGCCCGCGCTCGTGCCCGAACGAGCGGTCACTTTTCACCGCCGGATCGAAAACCCGGCATCCGTCGCAATCGCCGCTGGCCGCTGCGACGGCGCTTCGGTATCGTGCACACAATGAATGCGCCGCCTCCCCACGCCGGCGCGGTCGCGCCTACGGGTGCGTCGACCGCGCGCGCGCTGCGTTACTTGATTCGTGTGCCTCTGCTGCTCTGGCATGTGCTCGTCCACTTGCCGCTCGTGCTGCTGCTGACCACGCCCTTGACCACCCGCATTCCGGTCGGTGGCGGCGAAACCCTGGGCCATCGCCTGATCCGCGCCTGGTCGGCCGGGCTCATGCACGTGTTCGGTTTCCGCCTGCGCCGCGTCGGCACGCCGCTGCCGGGGGCGACCTTGTTCGTCGCCAACCACGTCAGCTGGATCGACATCGAGACCCTGCACAGCCAGCGCATGATGGGCTTCGTGGCCAAGCGCGAAATCGAGAGCTGGCCGGTGGTCGGCTGGCTGGCGGCGCGCGGCGAGACCATCTTCCACCACCGCGGCAATACCGAGTCGCTCGGCGGCGTGCTGCACGAGATGCTCGCGCGCCTGCGCGCCGGGCGCTCGGTCGGCGTGTTCCCCGAAGGCGGTACGCGCGGCGGCGGCGAGATCGGCCCCTTCCATGCGCGCATCTTCCTGGCCGCGGTCGAGGCCAACGTGCCGGTGCAGCCGGTCGCGCTGCGCTACGGCGAACGCGGCAACGCCCAGTCGGTGGTCGCGTTCCAGGGCAAGGAAAGCTTCTTCGCCAACTTCCTGCGCCTGCTCGGCGAGCCCGGTTGCGTCGCCGAGATCCATTTCCTGACCCCGATCGGTCCCGGCGAAGCCGATGGCCGCCGCCGCATCGCCGACCTGGCGCGGCAGCGCATCGTCGAGGCGATGGCGAGCTGAGGCCATGCTGACCGCAGCCGACTACGCGCCTCCACGCTGGCTGAGGAACGCGCACGTCCAGTCGGCGCTGGGCTCCAGCCCGCTGCGCCGGCGTCGCGCCGAGCAACGCTTCGCCCAGATCGGCGCGCAGACCACCGAACACCTGATCGACGCCAGCGACGGCGTGCGCCTGCACGGCCTGCACAGCGCCGTGCCCGGTACTGTCGCGCGCGGGCTGGTGATGTTGCTGCACGGCTGGGAAGGCAGCGCCGATTCCAACTACATGCGCCTGACCGCGGCGCAGTTGCTGGCGCGCGGCTTCGAGGTGTTCCGGCTCAATTTCCGCGACCACGGCGACACCCACCACCTCAACGAAGGCCTGTTCCACTCCAACCGCATCGACGAGGTGGTGCAGGCCACGGCCGAAATCGCGCGCCGCTTTCCGTTGCGGCCGTTGTCGGTCGCCGGTTATTCGCTGGGCGGCAATTTCGCCCTGCGCCTGGCCTTGCGCGCGACCGAGGCCGGCCTGCCGCTGGCCCACGTCGCCGCGGTCTGCCCGGTGCTCGATCCGGCCCGGACCATGGACTCGATGGAATCCGGCCTGCCGCTGTACCTGTGGTACTTCGAGCGCAAATGGCGCGACTCGCTGGCGCGCAAGCGTGCCCTGTTCCCGGCGCTGCACGACTTCGACGACCGCACCCTCGGCCTGAGCATGCGGCCGCTAACCCAATGGATGGTCGAGCGGCATACCGACTTCGGCACCCTCGACCGCTATTTCGACGGCTACTCGATCGCCGGCCAGCGCATGGCCCGGCTGGAAATACCGGTCAGCATCCTGATGGCCGCCGACGACCCGGTGATACCGGTCGCCGGTTTCCAGGAACTGGTCCTGCCCGAACACGCACGCGTGGAAATCGCGCCCTGGGGCGGGCACTGCGGCTTCCTCGAGAACGCCCAGCTCGACGGCTTCGCCGAGCGCTGGATCGCCGACCGCCTGAGCGCCTGCGCCTCGGCCTGAGCCTCGGCGTGAGCCCGGCGTCGCGGCCGCGCCGCGAGCGGTTCGTCGGCGGCGGCGGACGGCCCGCGTGCGCGCATTGCGGCACGAGCCCGGGGCCGGGCCGGGAAAACCGGCGCGGCCCGCCTACAATTGCGGTTCTCATCCCACCCGAAGCACACGAATGTACGAACCCATCCTCGACGCCCTGCGCCGCGGCGCCGCCGCGGAGGCGTTGTCCGCCGCCGAGCAGGCCGTGGCCGCCGACCCGCAAGACGCCGGCGCGCATCGCCTGCACGCCGCCGCGCTGCGCCTGAGCGGCGAACGCGAAGGCGCCGTCGCCGCGCTCGACCGCGCGCTGGGCCTGACCCCCGAGGATGCGCAGCTGCATCTGGAACGCGCCGGCGCGCTGCTCGACGGCCGCCAGCTCGACGAGGCCCAGGCTGCGCTGGCCACCGCGATCGGGCTCGACCCCAACCAGTTCCCGGCCTACATCGTCAAAGCTCACCTGGCGATCGCGCGCGGCGACCTCGACGAAGCCGAGCGCCTCGGCCGCACCGCGGCGCGCATCGCCCCGGGCCATCCGCAGGTCGCTGCAGTCGAAGGTTCGCTGGCGCTGCGCCGTGGCGACGCCGACCGCGCTCTGGCGGTGCTCAGCCATGCCGCCTCGCTGGCGCCGGAAGACGCGCAGATCATCCATGCGCTGGCCTTCGCCTATCTCGCCAAGGGCCATCTGGCCTTCGCCGAGCAGGCTTTCCTGACCCTCGCCGAGCGCCAGCCCGACCAGCCCACCCTGCAGTTGATGATCGCCGACCTGATGCGCCGCCAGCAGCGCTTCGGCGAAGCCGCCGACCGCGTCGCCGCGGTGGCCCAGCGCGACGACGCCGGCTTCGGCGTGCAGCGTTGGCTCGGCGAGCTCGAACTCGACGCCGGCCGTCCCGAGCGCGCGCTGCCGGCGCTGCGTTCGGCGCTGGCCATCCTTCCCGACGACCCGCGCACCCTCAACGCGATCATGGAAGCCTGGCGCCGCCTCGACGATGTCGACGATGCGCGCCGCACCCTCGAATCCGCGCTCGCCACCCACGCCGACCTGCCCAACCTGTGGCGCGCGCGCCTGGCCCTGGAGCCGTTCGCCGAGGCCGGCTCGATCGAAGTCATCGAACGCTGGCAGCAGGCCATGCCCGGGCACCTGGGCGCGCTCGAAGCGCGCGCGGCGGTGCACGATCAGGTCGGCGAACACGCACAGGCCGAGGCCATCGCCCAGCGCATCGTCGAGCTGCATCCCGGCGACGTGCGCGCCGAGATGCGCATCGTCCAGGGCCTGGCGGAGACCGATCCCGACGCCGCCGCCGAACGCATCGAACGCCTGATCAGCCTGGCGCCCGATCCGCTGGTCAAGCGCGAGCTGCGCCAGTTGCTCGGCCGCGCCTTCGATCTGGCCGGCCAGCCCGAAGCCGCAGCCGCGACCTGGGCCGAGCTGCATGCCGAAGTCATCGACCAGCGCCTGCCGCGCAACACCCTCAGCCGCCGCAACGGCGCCGAGTGGCCGGCGATGGCGACGGTCGCCGACGGCACCCAGGGCATCCTGCTGCTGTGGGGCGCGCCGGGTTCGCGGGTCGAGCGCTTCGCCCAGATGCTCGGTGCGGTCGGTGCGCCGCTGCTGGTCGATCGCTACAGCGAACAGCCGCCGACCGATCCGATGCAGCGCTACGGCACGGTCGAGGAACTGCTCGCCGGCAGCCTCGACCCGGCGTTCCTGGTCAAGATGTACCGCGCCGCCTTGCCGGCGCGCGGCGCCGCCGAAGGCCCGGTGTTCGACTGGCTGCTGTGGTGGGACAACGCCCTGCTGCGCGCGCTGCGTCCGTATCTGCCCGAAGCGATGATGCTGATCGCGGTGCGCGACCCGCGCGACATGCTGCTGGACTGGCTGGCCTTCGGCAGCACCACGCCGTACGCGCTGGAAACGCCCGAGGCCGGCGCGCGCTGGCTGGCCCAGACTCTGGACCAGGTCGCCGACCTGCACGAACACAATCTGTTCCCGCACAACCTGGTCAAGCTCGACGAGATCGTCGACGACCCGGGCGCGCTCGCCCAGGCCGTCGCCGACACCTTGCGCATCCAGGTGTCGCTGCCGAACGATCTGTCGCTCGGCGGCGCGCGCCTGGCGCCGGGCCGCTGGCGCGAATACACCGGTCCGCTCGGCGATGCCTTCGCCCTGCTCAAGCCGGTCGCGCGCCGCCTGGGTTATTCGGAAAACTGAGCCCCTAGCCTTTCCACGACATGGACGGCGCGCCCGGCGCGCCGTCGATCAGGAGCACGACATGCGTATCCGCAGCAACAGTTTCGAACACGGCCAGCGCCTGCCGGCCGAGTTCGCCGCCGGCCAGCCGACCGCCGACGGTTTCGGCTTCGCCGCCAACCGCAATCCGCACCTGGCCTGGGACGGCGTGCCCGCCGGTACCCGTTCGTTCGCCCTGCTGTGCATCGACCCGGACGCGCCGACCGTGGCGGAAATGGTCGACCGCGACGACGTGCAGATCCCGGTCGACCAGGTGCGCGGCGATTTCTTCCATTGGGCGATGATCGATATCCCCGCCGCCGTCACCGAGATCGCCGCCGGCAGCTGCAGCGACGGCGTGACCGCGCACGGCAAGCAACACCCGGCCGGCCCCGCGGGCGCGCGTCAGGGCATCAACGACTACACCGGCTGGTTCGCCGGCAACCCGGACATGGCCGGCGACTGGTACGGCTACGACGGCGCTTTCCCGCCGCCGAACGACCTGCGCCTGCACCGCTATTTCTTCCGCATCTTCGCCCTCGACGTCGAGCGTCTCGAGGTCGGTGCGCGCTTCACCGCCGGGGACGTGTTGTACGCGATGCAGGGCCATGTGCTCGGCCAGGCCACGACCTATGCGACGTATGCGCTGAATCCGGCGGTCGCCGGCTGATCGACGGCGGCGCAGCGCGATTGCGGGCGCGCCGCCGGCTGGCTAGAGTCCGCCGAGGCGGCCCGCTTCGGGACCGACAGGGAGCCGCACCGACATGGACGACAACCCGTATGACGCACCGCGGACCGCGGTGCATTCGGACGAGCGGCTGGCAAAGCTGGAGCACGCCAGTCGCGGCCGCCGCTTCCTCAACTACGTCATCGACTTCGTCGCCTGCTCTGCGCTCGGTTTCGTGCTCGCCATCGCGGCTGCTCTATTCGGCGGGGAAGCCGCGCTGGCTTCGTTGGAAGAGCCGAGTTTCCTGCGCGACTACGCCCTCGGCATCGGCCTGATGCTGGTCTATTACATTCCGCTCGAAGGCATGTTCGGGGCGACCATCGGCAAGCTCATCACCGGCACCCGCGTGGTCGACGAACAGGGACGCCCACCGAGTTGGGGCCAGGTGATCGGACGCACGTTCGCGCGCCTGATCCCGTTCGAGCCGTTCACTGTGTTGTTCAGCGAGGACGGTCGTATCAGCGGCTGGCACGACCGCCTGCCGAAAACCCTGGTGGTGCGGACGCGCTGAGCGGCGCGTCCGCGGTAACGACTTACGACTTCGGCGCCGGCACCAATTCGCTCTCGACCACCATGTCGAGCACGTAGGCCACCGACGAGGCGTCGGCCGGCGGGTTCTTGATGTCGAACTTCTTGACCCGCACGACGTTGCGCACGCCGGCTTCGTGCTTATAGCCCTCGATGTCCTGGTACAGGAACTGCCACTCGCCGGGCGCCTGCGAGACGCCGTTGGCGTCGTAACTGCGTTCGCGCACCCACAGGCACTGGTGCTTGGGCATCAGCGGATGCGGGCAGGTGCGGCGCTGCGCGTCGACTTCGAAGAACATCGTCGTGCCGGCGCTGCCGTAGCGCGTTTGCGCGGTCGGCTCGCCGCTCAGGCTGAGCTTGCTGCCCGAAGCGGTGGTCAACAGCAGGCGCGGCTGCGGCGCCTCGCCTTCGATGGCGAACTTCGCGTTGCCTTCGAGCTGCTTGGCGATCTCGCTGTCCATCTGCATCAGGCGCTGGTCCTGGCAGGCCATCAGCGTGGTCTGGAATTGCTTGATCTCGATACGGTCGCCCTTCGCCACGTACATCGCGCCGACGTGGTTGCAACCGCCGGACACGCCGACGCGGTCCTTGACGAAGCTCAGTTGCAGGCCGTACTTGCCCTCGCGCTGGAGCGTGGCGATCGGCTTGCCGGCGCTGTCGGTGGCCGAGTCGAGATTCCACTTGTAGCCGCCCAGGTCGATGGCGGCCGCCGCCGGCGCGGCGGGGTCGGCCGTAGCGGCGGTGTCGCCGGCGGGCTTGGCGGCATCGCCATTGTTGTGGGTGGAAGGCGCGGCGCAGGCGGCCAGCAGGGCGAGCGACAGCGCGGCGGCGGAGAAAACCAGGGGGCGGGAGATAGTCATGGGGCGCGATGATCCAATGTTTGCTGCGAAGACAGGATCAACGGCCCTGCGCGAGCCATGGGGTTGGCCGCGTTCAGCCGCGGGTCGGTCAGGGCCGGTCATGAGCGACCGCTCCGCCTGCGCTGCCGTTCTCGTGGGTCGGTTCCGGCGTCCACGGCGTGGCGTAGTCCAGCGCATACGCACTGACGAGGCGGTCGCGCAGCCTCAGCGGGTAATGGCGCACACGCACGAGTTCGTGCGCCCCGGGTGGGTGGCGATAGCCCTCGATCGGCCCGTAGAAGCGTTGCCAATCCGAGGCCGACACCCGTCGGCCGAGGACGTAGTGCAGTTCGCGCACCCACAGGCAACCGGATGCGGCGGCCGGCAGGCCTTCGCAATCGACTTCTTTTGCCGCCACCTCGAGCGTCGTCTCGACCGGCTTGCTGCCCCACAGCGCATCCTGCGTCTGCAAGACCAACTGGGTGCCGTTACGGCTGGTCAAGCGCAGGCGCTGCCGCACGCCCTGGCCTTCCAGGCGGTAGCGGTAAGGCGAGAGCAGCTGTTCGTGGACCGCGATCGAAGTCGCCTGGGCAAGTGGGCTGGTACACCCAGGGCCTGCTGGGCCTCACCGGACACCTCGACGACGTCGCCGCGCAGGCGATAGTCGCCGCTCATTTCGCCGCAGTGTCCCTCGATGCTCACGCGGCCGTCGTCGCCGAACTCGAAATGGATCTGCGAAAACTCGTTCGATTGCAGCTCCGGCAGCGCGCGGCCGTCGGCGGTGGTGGCGAGCAGGATCTGCCAGCGATAGCCGGCCAGGCCTTGCGGGCCCGGATCCGGTTTCGGCGGTGGCGGGCGCTGGGTTGTCGCGGCCGGGCGCACGCCGCCCGGTTCGACCGCGCGCTCGGGCACGGTCGCCTCGGCCGCCTCGGTGTGGCCGGGCCGGCCGTCGCCGCCGCAGGCGGTCGGCGCGAACAGCAGTGCGGCGACCAGCGCTACCGGATGCACACGGCGGCAATCGACGGAAACGGAACAGGACGAGGGCATGAGGGCCTCCTTGGCCAGAGGGCACAGCCTGAGTCGTGCGTGTCGTTGCGCGCCATCGCCGCGGCTCGGGTAAACGCGAGTTCGGTCACGTTGTCGAAGAAGAAAACAGGTCGCGCGAACGCGCTTCAACGTGCCGGCGCGGCCGGCAGGCCGATCAGCTCCATGCGTGCGCCGTCGTCGGCGGCGACGCGCAGGATCGGTGCGCGGCCCTGGGTGTCGATGGAGAAGCGCGCGCCGATCAGGGGCTGGGCGAAAAAAGCGCGCTCCATCATTGCGCCGTGGCGGCAGCCTGCCACGGTCTGCACCGCGTCGATCCGTTGGTCGTGCACGATCCGTTCGCCTTCGATCCGATACGCACCGCCGGTGGTATTGCACACGCCCTTGAGTTCATACGCACCGTCGTCGCGAAAACGCGCCATCAGTCCACGTTTGCGCGCGCCGCGCAATTCGCGGACGCGATGGCCTTGCGCGTCGGTGGCCGTCAGCGGATACCAATCGAAGGCGCGCAACAGACCGGTTTGGGTCTGCGGCTGCGGATACGTCGGGACGGGGCGTTTCGATCCGGTGGAAGAAGCCTGCGCGCAGGCTGCGAGCGCCGCGACGAGCGCTACCGCAGAACAGGTTCGGTGCATGACGACTCCTTGTCGAAGAGGATGCGCCGCGAGCGCGATAATGCCCACAGCTCCTGGGCAAACGCGCCGTTGCGTCGTTCGGGGTTCAGCTCTTCGGCTTGGCGAACTTCTGCGCCAGCTCGCGCTGGGCGCGTTCCAGGTCGAGGCCGCCGTCGCCGTCGTCTTCCTGCTCGCTTTCATCGGCGAGCACCGCGTCGATATGCCCCAGCAGTTCCGCCGGGGTGACCACCGCGCACTGCATCGTGGTGTTCGGAAACACGCCGACGCCGAGGCCGGCCTCGGTCAGCGCCGGCGCGGCGTTGCTGCGCCAGGCGTCGAGCTCGCGCAGCACCGGCGCATAGCCCTTGAGGTTCGGCGCGGCCGCCAGGGCGGCGCGCGCGGTGCCGGTCGAGGGCCAGACCGGCAGCAGTTCCTGGCCATCGCCGTCGAACAGGGTCAGCACGAACTCGCCGGACTCGGCGACCCATAGCTGCCCGGTGTGCGCGATGGCGGCGACGAAGGCGGCGTAGCGTTCGGGCCCGGACAGCTGTGCGTAGTCGAGCAATTCCTGCTCGGCGGCGCGATCGGCTTCGTTCATGGCGGCGGCTCCTGCCGGTGGGGCGGTGCGATCAGGGGCGATGCGATTCAACTGCCGGACGGCATCAACAGCAACAGCGCGGCGCCGAACACGAAGCGGTAGATCGCGAACGCCGTGAAACGGTGGGTCTGGATATAGCGCAACAGCCACTTCACCGCGATGAAGGCGGTCACGGCCGAGGCGATGAAGGCCACACCGAGCGCGTTCCAGTCTTCGTTGGCGGCGGCGGGCGTGCCGAGCACCCCGAGCAGTTCGTAGCCGCTGGCCGCGAACATGGTCGGGATGCCGATCAGGAAAGTGAACTCGGTCGCCGCGGCGCGGCTGGTGGTGCCGGCGAGCAGGGCGATGAAGATCGTCGCGCCCGAGCGCGAGGTACCCGGGAACACGCCGGCGACGACCTGGGCGATGCCGACTAGGGTGGCGACGGCCCAGGTGATCTCGCTGCGTTCGCCGAGCGCGGCGGCGCGCTTGGCGGCGAAATGTTCGGCCGCGATCATCCACACGCCGCCCAGCACCAGCGCCCAGGCGATCGGAAGGACCTGGTCGGGCAAGGAGAAGCCGGCCTTCTTGACCGCGATGCCGAGCACCGCGGTCACCCCGAAGGCGAGGGCGAGCTTGAACAGGTAGTCGCGGTTGTCGCGCTGGCCGAAGCCGGTCGCCAACGTCCACAGCCGGCGCCAGTAAATGACGACCACGGCCAGGATCGCGCCGGCCTGGATCGAGATGTTGAACAGGTCGGAGCGGTGGCCGAGCCAGTGTTGCGCGATCAGCAGATGTCCGGTGCTGGAGATCGGCAGGAATTCGGTGATGCCTTCGATGATGCCGAGGAGCAGGGCGGCGAGCAGGTCGGTCATTAGGGGCGGGGGTCTTGAGTCGGGGGCGGAAAGGAGCGCCGGCGACGCGATCGGGGGTTCGCGGCGGCGCGCCAGAATAACGGAAAGCGTGTTGCACTAACTTGGTGCGACTGCTCGGTTTCGTGCCTTTATATGGTGCGTCCAGACGGCGGCGGAGCGGCGATTATCATTTATTTCAGTAACTTAGCGATAGATAAAAGTTGGCACGACGCTTGCTTCCCTGTAAGGCAGGCGGCTCCAATGCCCTCGCGTTGCACGACTCTTACCCTGACTCCCCATTCCCGGAACGAACATGTCTCTCGAACAGGTCGAAAAGCTCATCAAGGATCACAAGGTCGAATTCGTCGACCTGCGTTTCACCGACATGCGTGGCGTGCAGCATCACGTGACCTTCCCGAAGTCCATCGTCGAGCCCTCGCTGTTCGAAGACGGCAAGATGTTCGACGGTTCCTCGATCAGCGGCTGGAAGGGCATCAACGAGTCGGACATGATCCTGCTGCCGGATCCCTCGACCGCGTTCCTGGACCCGTTCACCGCCGACCCGACCGTCGTGCTGACCTGCGACATCCTCGACCCGGCGACCATGCAGGCGTATTCGCGCGACCCGCGCGGCGTCGCCAAGCGCGCCGAGGCTTACCTGAAGTCCAGCGGCGTCGCCGACCAGGCCTTCTTCGGTCCGGAACCCGAATTCTTCATCTTCGACTCGGTCCGTTACGCCAATGAGATGGGCCACACCTTCTTCCACATCGATTCGGAAGAAGCCGCCTGGAACTCGGGCAAGGAATACGAAGGCGGCAACAGCGGTTACCGTCCGGGCGTGAAGGGCGGTTACTTCCCGGTCGCCCCGCTCGACTCGCTGCACGACATCCGCGCCGAGATGTGCAAGACCCTCGAGCAGGTCGGCATCGAAGTCGAAGTGCACCACCACGAAGTCGCCAACGCCGGTCAGTGCGAGATCGGCACCAAGTTCAACTCGCTGGTCGCCAAGGCCGACGAGCTGTTGACGATGAAGTACATCATCAAGAACGTCGCCCACCGCAACGGCAAGACCGCGACCTTCATGCCCAAGCCGATCGTCGGCGACAACGGCAGCGGCATGCACGTGCACCAGTCCTTCGCCAAGGGCGGCGTCAACCTGTTCAGCGGCGATGGCTACGGCGGCCTGTCGCAGATGGCGCTGTGGTACATCGGCGGCGTGTTCAAGCACGCGCGCGCGATCAACGCCTTCACCAACTCGGGCACCAACAGCTACAAGCGCCTGGTGCCGGGCTACGAAGCGCCGGTGATGCTGGCCTATTCGGCCCGCAACCGTTCGGCCAGCTGCCGCATTCCCTACGTCGCCAACCCGAAGGCGCGCCGCATCGAGATGCGCTTCCCCGACCCGATCCAGTCGGGCTACCTGACCTTCGCCGCGCTGATGATGGCCGGCCTGGACGGCATCAAGAACCAGATCGACCCGGGCGCGCCGAGCGACAAGGACCTCTACGACCTGCCGCCGGAAGAGGAGAAGGGCATCCCGACCGTGTGCCACTCGCTCGACCAGGCGCTCGAAGCGCTCGACAAGGACCGCGACTTCCTCAAGGCCGGCGGCGTGTTCACCGACGACTTCATCGACAGCTACATCACGCTGAAGATGCAGGAAGTGACCAAGTTCCGCGCCGCGACTCATCCGCTCGAATACCAGATGTACTACGCCGTCTAAGGAGATTGCCGCAGATGTATATCGGATCTTCGGATCGGCGGATGTCCGGCCCGGTCCTTGTGGACCGGGCGCTCACCGGGCCGGAATGCGCTTCAACGCATTCCGGAAAGCTCCCGGCTCGCCCATTCGAATACCAGATGTACTACGCCGTCTAATCGCCATGAACGCATCCATCCTCGTGCCAGCCAAGCGTTATCCCGATCGCCCGCGCCGCTACGATGCGGCGCGGCGGGATGCGACGCGGCGGCGCGCGGAGGCGATGCGCGACATGCGGTAAACCAGCACACGGCCCGGGGCTAACGCTCCGGGCCGTGTCGCTTTCAGGGAAGACGAACCCACCCGGGCGACGCCACTCGCCCTCATCCGTCCGATATCGGCCTGCGGCCGACGTCGCGGGAGCGGCTTGCCGCAACCAACGCAGGACACAAACAGCAAAGCGCACGACGACCGAAATCTTCGACCACGGCATCGCCATCAGCGCGACGAGTACGCAGCCATCGAGCCGCGACCGATCGGCCGGCGCCGCCACGGACACGACCGACCACAGGAGGACAGCCATTCGACGTAGGCGCGGACCGCAGAGTCCGACCGCACGTCCCTCCGGCTCATCGCGATGCACGCGTCGACGCGGCCGGAACGCAACGAAGCAATGACCGGGGAGGGGCCACCGCTTATGAGGAGCCTGCGTCATGTCGTTACATCGCAAAACCGAACACGCCGGCGCCACCGGCAAGACCGTGCGGGCCAAAACCGCGCGAGCCAGGGCCGCGCTCGCCACCGCGCTCGCGTTCGCCACACTCGCGGCCGCGTCCGCGCACGCCGGAACCTCGGGCTCGGTGAGCCTGACCAGCGACTACCTGTTTCGTGGGGTGTCGCAGAACAACCAGAACCCCGCCTTGCAGGGCGGCATCGAGTACGCGCACGACAGTGGTTTCTACCTCGGCGCCTGGGGCAGCAACGTCAGCTGGCTGTCGGACACCGTCGTGATCGGCGACGACATCTCCAACAGCCTCGAACTCGACGGCTACGTGGGCTACCGCGGCAAGGCCGGCGAGCTGTTCTCCTACGACGTCGGCGTGCTGACCTATTACTACCCCGGCGATTACCCGAGCGGCTTCAACAGCCCCGACACCACCGAGATCTACCTAGGCGGCACCTTGGCGCCGTCGGAGACGGTCTCGGTCGGACTCAAGTACTCCTATGCCGTGACCGACCTGTTCGGCTATGCCGATTCCGACGGCAGCGGCTACCTCGACGCCAACCTCAACTGGACCTTCCAGCCGAGCTGGACGCTCAACGTCCACGGCGGCAAGCAGTGGATCGAGCACAACAAGGACTTCGAGTACGCCGACTGGAAAGTGGGCGTGACCAAGAGCTTCGACAACGGCTTCTCGGTCGCCGCCGCCTACAGCGACACCGATGCCGAACAGGCCTTGTACACCAACGCCCACGACAACTTCCTGGCCGACGACGCCTTCACCCTGACCGTGACCAAGGCGTTCTGAGCACGCCCGGCGCACGACTGCACACGAACCACCACGGAGCTGCGAGATGAAACTGATCATTGCCATCATCCGCCCGTTCAAGCTCGACGAGGTGCGCGAGGCGCTGACGGAAGTCGGCGTGTCGGGCATCACCGTCACCGAAGTCAAAGGCTTCGGACGCCAGAAGGGCCACACCGAGCTGTACCGCGGCGCCGAGTACGTCGTCGATTTCCTGCCCAAGCTCAAGATCGAGTGCGCGGTCCCCGACAGCCTGCTCGACGCGGCCTTGGAGTCGATCCAGAACGCCGCACGCACCGGCAAGGTCGGCGACGGAAAAATCATCGTCCTGCCGGTCGAGAACACGGTGCGCATCCGCACCGGCGAACTCGACGACGACGCCCTGTGACCCTCCACGCGAGAAACGAAATGAAACACACGATGATCGAATCCCGCTCGCGCGAGCGGAACGCAGGCGCGCTGGCCCTGGCCGCCGCACCGGTGCTGGCGCTGTTGTCGGCCGGCGCCGCGCAGGCGCAGGAGGCCGCCGCCGCGGCGGCACCGGTGGTCGACAAGGGCGACGTCGCCTGGATGCTGACCTCGACCCTGCTGGTGCTGCTGATGACCGTGCCGGGCCTGGCCCTGTTCTACGGCGGCCTGGTGCGCTCCAAGAACGTCCTGTCGGTGCTGATGCAGGTGCTGGCGGTGTTCTCGCTGATCGTATTGCTGTGGGTGACCTACGGTTACTCGCTGGCCTTCGGCGGCGGCAACGCCTTCATCGGCACCTTCGACAAACTGTTCCTCAATGGCGTCGACAAGGCCTCGCTCGCGGCCACCTTCACCGCCGGCGTGTCCTTGCCGGAGTACGTCTTCATCGCCTTCCAGTCGACCTTCGCCGGCATCACCGGCGCGCTGATCGTCGGCGCCTTCGCCGAGCGCATCAAGTTCTCGGCGGTGCTGCTGTTCTCGGCGATCTGGTTCACCTTCGCCTACCTGCCGATCGCGCACATGGTCTGGTACGGCCCCGACGGTTATCTGTTCGCCAAGGGCGCGATCGACTTCGCCGGCGGCACGGTGGTGCATATCAACGCCGGTATCGCCGGCCTGGTCGGCGCCTACTTCGTCGGCAAGCGCGTAGGTTACGGACGCGAGGCGATCAAGCCGCACAACGTCACCTTCACCATGATCGGCGCATCGCTGCTGTGGGTGGGCTGGTTCGGCTTCAACGCCGGCTCCAACCTCGAAGCCACCGCCGGCGCGGCGCTGGCCTTCCTCAACACCTTGCTGGCGACGGCCGCGGCCGCCTTGGCCTGGAGCCTGGTGGAGAAGGTGATCAAGGGCAAACCGTCGATGCTCGGCGGCGCTTCCGGCGTGGTCGCCGGCCTGGTCGCGATCACTCCGGCCTGCGGCACGGTCGGCCCGTTCGGCGCGATCGCGATCGGCGCGATCGCCGGCGCGGTCTGCGTGTGGGGCGTGCACGGCCTCAAGCGCCTGTTGCGCGCCGACGACGCACTCGACGTGTTCGGCGTGCATGGCCTGGGCGGCATCATCGGCGCCTTGTTGACCGGTGTGTTCAGTTCGCCCGCGCTCGGTGGCTTCGGCCTCGGCGCCGGCAACGAGACCATCGCCCAGCAGGTCGGCGTGCAGGCGCTGAGCGTCGGCATCACCGTGGTCTGGTCGGGCGTGGTCTCGGTGATCGCCTTCGCGATCGTCAAGTTCGCGGTCGGACTGCGCGTGCCGGAGGAGTCCGAGCGCGAAGGCCTGGACATCACCACCCACGGCGAGTCGGCTTACGAGAGTTGAGTTCGTAGCACGTCGGCGGCTGCAGCACTCGCGGTAAAGCCCCTCTCCCGCTTGCGGGAGAGGGGTTGGGGTGAGGGGTGAACAGCTCGTCCAATCGGAAGAGTTTCACCGCAGCCCGAAAAGCGTTCCACGGCCATTGCCTCCGCTGCCCTGCAGGCCTAGCATCGGCCGCATGCACATCACCCCGCTCAGCGAAGGCGCATCGCTCGCCGCGGTCGATTACCGCTGCGGGGCCGGTCCACGGGATGCGCCCTTCGTCGAGCGCCATCGCAGCCATTGCATCTCCTACGTGCGCCGCGGCAGCTTCGGTTATCGCGTGCGCGGCGAGGCCTACGAACTGGTTGCCGGCAGTCTGTTGATCGGCCACACCGACGATGAGTTCCTGTGCACCCACGAGCATCACGGCTGCGGCGACGAATGCCTGTCGTTTCATCTGTCGCCGGCGTTCGTCGACGAACTCGGTGCGGACAGCGCCTTGTGGCGCGCCGGCGGCGTGCCGCCCTTGCCGGAACTGATGGTCTTGGGCGAACTCGCCCAGGCCGCGGCCGAGGGCCGCAGCGATCTCGGCGTCGACGAAGTCGGCTTGCTGCTGGCACGGCGTTGCATCGACACCGTCGATGGCGCCACCGGCAGGCGGTTGCGGCCGCGCGCCGCGGACCGCCGCCGTGCGGTGGAAGCGGCGATGTGGCTGGACGCGAATGCGCATCGTGCGGTCGGTCTCGACGACGGCGCGCGCATCGCCGGGGTCAGCGCCTTCCATTTCCTGCGCCTGTTCGCCGCCGCGCTCGGCGTCACCCCGCATCAATACCTGCTGCGCGCCCGCCTGCGCCGTGCCGCCTCGCTGCTGGCCGACCCGCAGCGGGCGATCACCGACGTCGCCTACGACAGCGGTTTCGCCGACCTGTCCAATTTCAGCCGCAGCTTCCACCGCGCCGCCGGCGTCTCGCCGCGCCGTTTCCGCCAGGCCGCGCGCGGCGACCGCAATATTTTCCAAGAACGCATCGGCCGCGGCGCGGCAAGCTGACCTCCCTTCGAGGAGGTTCCGTCATGTACGACCACATCGGTTTGAAGGTGCGCGATCTCGCCGCCAGCGTAAAGTTCTACCGTGCCGCACTGAAGCCGCTCGGCCACGTCGTCGGCTCCAGCGACGACAGCGGCGCCGGGCTCGGCCCGAAAGACGCGCCGGCGCTATGGCTGTATCCCGATGCCGGTGCGCGCGGCGGCGCCCACGTCGCCTTCCGCGCCGAAAGCCGCGCTGCCGTCGACGGCTTCCATCGCGAAGGCGTCAAGGCCGGCGGCCGCGACAACGGCGATGCCGGCTTGCGCGAGGATTACGGCACCGGCTATTACGCCGCCTTCCTGCTCGATCCCGACGGCCACAACGTCGAAGCCGTCTATATGGAGTAAGTGGGAAGCCGGACCGACGAGGCAGGACGCATCGCTCGTATTCGGTGTTTTCGGCATCGCAGCGACTAAGCCGCCGCACCCGAGTGCCGCGGCGACCTCGCTGCGATCGCCGTGCGTGCATCCTCATGAAGCAGACAGCGAATCATCAGCGATGCAGCGGCCGCGACGCGTTGCCGTGCCACTCTCGGTTGCGATTTTCCGATGACGAAAAAACCGCCAGGCGACGTCTTCACGCGTTCCGTCGCAGTTCCGGCGAGTGTGCACGTATGGCTTCAACACGCGCGATTCGCTTCGCCATTCAGCCAACACGCGAGGCTTGCAGGCGAATCCCGTATCCATCCCGCGGGTTCACGAACGCGCTGTGATGCAGATGCGTTTGCGCCTTGCGTGCGCGGCATGAGCGCCTAGGCTGCCTAGCGCGGACATAGCGCTGTGTCCGCTCCACGTCCGGACGCGCTCGCGCAAGGCAGCAGTCCTCGAACAGTCGATCGCGAGAGAGAACCAGGACGGTTCCGCCGCATTGTGCGGCTTACGAAACCTCACGGGAGTTTCGCAATGTCTCAGCCATCAAAGTCCACGCTCCGTCGGCATGCGCTGGCGGTCGCCAGCGTATCCATCCTCCTCACCGCGCCGGCGTTCGCCGCCGACCGCGTCAACCTCAGCAGCCTCGATCCCGACCGGCCGGTCGCCGGCTTCGTCGTCGCCTACAAGTCGGGCACGCCGAAAGCCCTGTATTTGCAGCGCGAACTCAGCGCCGCGGTCGGTACGCTCGGCCATAGAGGCTTGACCATCAAGCACGCCGGCCCGGTCTCGACCGGCGCCGAACTGATCGAAGTCAGTCGTCCGCTCGACGTGGTCGAGGCGACCACGCTGATGCAGCAAATCGCCGCCAACCCCGATGTCGCCTACGTCGAGCCCAACTCGATCTTCCAGCCGATCCTGACCCCGAACGACCCCGGCTATCCCTCGCAGTACGGCCTGCACGGCGCCGCCGGCGGCATCCGCGCCAACACCGCCTGGGACAACGGTTATCAGGGCCAGGGCAAGATCATCGCGGTGATCGACACCGGCATCACCGCGCACCCCGATCTCGCCGCCAACCTGACCTCGCCGACCGGTTACGACTTCATCACCAACGTCACCACCGCCAACGACGGCAATGCCCGCGACAGCAATCCCGCCGACCCGGGCGACTGGTGCGGCACCAATCCGTCGAGCTGGCACGGCACCCACGTCACCGGCATCGCCGCGGCGGTCACCAACAACCAGACCGGCGTGGCCGGCACGGCGTTCGGCTCCAAGGTGCTGACCGCGCGCGCGCTCGGCAAATGCGGCGGCACCCTGGTCGACATCGCCGACGCGATCACCTGGGCCTCGGGCGGCAGCGTCGCCGGCGTGCCTGCGGTCGGCACCAACAAGGCCGTGGTCATCAACCTCAGCCTCGGCGGCAGCGGTACCTGCAGCTCGACCTTCCAGACCGCGATCAACGGCGCGGTGCAACGCGGCGTGACCGTGGTGGTGGCGGCCGGCAACAGCAACGCCAACGCGGCCAATTTCCAGCCGGCGAGCTGTCTCAACGTGATCACGGTCGGCGCCAACACCTCGGCCGGCGGTAAGGCCAGCTTCTCCAACTGGGGCACCACCAACGTGGTCGACGTGGCGGCGCCGGGCGTCGGCATCCTGTCCACGCTCAACACCGGCACGACCACGCCGGGCGCGCCCAGCTACGCGAACTACAACGGCACCTCGATGGCGGCGCCGTTCGTGGCCGGCGTGGTCGCGCTGATGCAGTCCAAGCCGGCGCCGGACGAAGTACCGGCGGTGATCGAACGCCTGATCAAGGCCACCGCGCGTCCGTTCCCGATCCCGCCTGTGCCGCCGCAGCTGATCGGCACCGGCATCGTCGATGCCGACGCGGCGACCGACGCGATGCCGTAAGCGCAGCTCTCGTTCGCAAGGCAGAACCAGGAACCCCGGCTGCGGCCGGGGTTCTTCGTTGGCGCGCCGCGCGAGCGCCGCGGCGACGCGCGCGCACGCGTGATGCATTGCGCAAACTCGTGCGCATGAAGCGGCGAGCAATGTGCCGCGGGTTTTATCGGCGCGATCGCTCGCGCCCTCGACTTTGGTCGCAGACGCACGCCTGCGCCGCGCCCGTTGAAAACGCTTACGCGCCGGTGAATACGCGCTGCGCGTGATCCGCATCACGCTCCCTCGGGACAGTCGTCCTGGCTTCGCCGCGGCGAGCGGCGGCGCGACGCAACCATGCTGCGTTGCCGCATCCTGTCCGTAAGTTGACAGCGCTGTCATAGCCGCGCTACAAGCTTTGCGCACTGCCGCCGGCCTGTCGGACCGGCGCGCGCTTACACCACAGACAACACGATCGGCTCGCAGCCGGCCCCGGGGAGGGGATGTCCTGATGAACGTGCCTATGCACCAGCGTGTCCGCGGTTCGACCTTGAGTCTTGCGATCTTCGCCGCGCTGCTGACCGGCCATGCCGCCGCTCAGGACGCCGCCCCGGCATCCGCCGACGCGCAGCCGTCGTCGAGCAAGGCGGCCACCGATCTGGATTCGGTGATCGTCACCGTCGAGCGCCGCGAACAAAGCCTGCAGAAGTACGCCGGCACCGCGCAGGCGCTGTCGCAGGACGATCTGCGCGGGCTCGGCATCAACAACGAACTGCGCCAGATGCAGGTCGCCGTGCCCGGCCTGAGCATCGCCAACCAGGAAGGCGCGACCGAAGTCTTCATCCGCGGCGTGGGCTCGTCCAACAACACCGAACTCGGCGACCCCGGCGCCGCGCCGCATGTCAACGGCGCCTACATCCCACGCCCGCGCGGCCTCGGCGGCATGTTCTACGACCTCGAACGCGTCGAGATCAACAAGGGCCCGCAAGGCACCTTGCGCGGCCGCAACGCGCTGGCCGGCACCCTCAACATCGTCACCAAAAAACCCGAGCTCGGCGGCCGCTTCAGCGGCTACGTGCAGGGCGAGGTCGGCAACCGCGATCAGAAAGGCTACGAGACCGCGCTGAACTTCCCGCTCGGCGAGTACGCCGCGCTGCGCTTCGCCGGCTACCACATCGAGAAGGAGGCCGGGTTCGAGAACGTCGGCGCGTGGCGGCACATCCAGCCGGCCGGCATCCAGGACGACAGCGCCGGGCGCTTGTCGTTCCTGTACGAACCCGACGACAAGCTGTCGGTGTTCGCGATGCTCGACGTCGGCCGCGAACTCGGCACCGGCTATCCGGGCGCGAACCTGTTCCGCGCCGCCCAGGAAGGCTTCGGGGCCGACGACATCGAGCTGCGCGACATCGTCTATCGCGGCGTGCAGGGCAAGGTCGACAATAAGCTGTGGGGTTTCCAGGGCACGGTGCGCTACGACTTCGGCCCGGTGAACCTGGAGTACAACGGCAGCTATCGCGACGTCGATTATTTCCAGATCAACTCCGCGTCCGACGGCAACACCTGGCCCGGGCGCGATCTGCGCGAGCGCCCGGCCGGCCAGCCGGCGAGCTGGGGCGGGATCGACTACGACAACTTCGGCACCAACTACCTGCAGGCGCGTTCGCAGTCGCAGACCCACGAGCTGCGCCTGTCGTCGGCCGACGACGCGCGCTTCCGCTGGACCACCGGCGGCTTTTACTTCCACGAGAAGCAACAGGTCGGCTTCTTCGCCCTCGCCGACAAGGGCGCGTTCTACTCGGGCACCGAGTTCACCATGCCCGACGTCGACGGCAAGTCCTGGGCGGCGTTCGGCGACGGCACCTTCGACGTCAACGATCGTCTGCGGGTCAAGGGCGGCGTGCGCTACACCGACGAGCGCAAGTCGCGCGACGGCATCGGCGGCAACTGGACCATCGGCCTGGGCGGCGACGGCGGCGTGTTCCAGACCCGCCTCGGCACCGAAGGCTTCAAGCCGACCCTGCTCGATCGTCCTTCGTTCGACGTCACCGGTCTGACCAGCAATGCCGACCTTGCGCGGTTCCTGCTGCAGGGCGTGCTCCGGGCCGGTGCGCGCGACACCATGCAGCAGCAGCTGGCCGGCATCGTCGACGGCAGCCGCCCCAACGGCACCTGCGTCGACCGCCCCGACACCGGCGGCAACACCGTCGACTGCCCGGCCAACGGCCAGCACAGCTTCCTGGTGCTCGGGGTGCCGTCGGCGCAGCACGGCGCCAGCGCCTTCGACTTCGTCGACTGGCGTCTGGGCTTCGAGTACGACCTCAGCGACCGCAACCTGCTGTACGCGACCGTCTCGACCGGCCACAAGGCCGGCGGCTTCAACGACAGCTTCGACGTCAACGTGATCCCGGAGACCTACAAGCCCGAGAAGCTGACCGCATTCGAGATAGGCTCGAAGAATTCGTTCGAGTTTCTCGGCCGCACCTCGACCTTCAACGTCAGCGGCTTCTATTACGACTACGACGACCAGGTCTTCCAGGACCTCAGCGTGATCGCCTTCAACCCCGACGGCGAGGCCACCGGTTTCGCCCTGGTCAACCGCAACGTCGGCAAGTCCGAGCTGTACGGCATCGAGGCCGAGAGCCGCCTGCGCTTCGGCGGCGGCTTCACCCTCGACCTCAATGCGCTGTACCTGCAGACCGAGATCAAGGAAGGCATGGTCGCCGACGTGCGCAGCCAGGACTTCGGCAACGGCGGCATCACTTCGCAGATCGATCTGTCCGGCAACGAGCTGCCGTTGTCGTCCAAGTACACCGTCAACGCGCGCCTGCAGCAGGCGATCGAATTTTCGCGCGGCACCTTCGACTGGCAGGTGCTGGCCGCGTACCGCTCCTCGTTTTTCTTGACCCAGTACAACGACCGCGACGTGATCTTCCTGCGCGACACCGCCGGCACTGTCGATCGCATCGAGGACTCGGCGACCGCGGGCTTCCCCGACGAGCAGAAGGGCTTCACCCAGATCAACGCCGGCGCCGGCTTCACCACGCTCGACGGCGCCTGGCGTTTCGAAGTCTGGGGCAGCAACCTGACCAACAAAGACGTGTCGCAGAAGGCCCTGGTCGGTTCCGGCGTCAACGTGCGCTTCCTCAACGATGCGCGCAGCTACGGCGTACGGGTGCGCTGGAACTTCTGATGGCGGTCGGTCCATGTTCCAAGCCCCTCGCTCCGTGCCGCACGAAACCCCACGTCGTGCGGGCGGGGCGGGGGATATTTGCGGAGCATGCAAACGAAGACGCTGCGGTTCTGACCTCATCTCTCATCGGTCGTTCCCGCCTTCGCGGGAATGACGCCCGTCGGGTTTCGCGGGCGGACTTTGGCTCAGGCCGGCTTGGAGAGATCGATGCGGCGGACGTATCCGGCTTTGTAGTGGGGCGGGCGCCAGCGCCATCCTCCCCCCGCCAAGCCGCCTCCCCGACACGCGCCATCGTCACTGCAATCGAATTCATGCACGAACAGCGGCCGCGGCCGTGGCCGCGCCGTGCGGTAGCGCGTAGAACGGCAAAGACACCGCCCCGGACAGACAGGAACGCATGAAACTTTCCTTGCTCGATACCCTTATCGTCCTGGTCTACCTGGCCGGCGTGTTCGCTCTCGCGCAATGGGTCTCGCGCGAGAAAGCCGGGCACGAAAAAACCGCGAAGGATTACTTCCTCGCCAGCAAGGCGCTGCCGTGGTGGGCGATCGGCGCTTCGCTGATCGCCGCCAATATTTCCGCCGAACAGATCATCGGCATGTCCGGTTCCGGCTACGCGCTGGGCCTGGCGATCGCGTCCTACGAATGGATGGCCGCCGCGACCTTGCTCGTGGTCGGCAAGTTCTTCCTGCCGATCTTCCTGCGCAACGGCATCTACACCATGCCGCAGTTCCTCGAGGAGCGTTACGGCAACCGCATCCGCACCCTGATGGCGGTGTTCTGGCTCGGCCTGTACGTGTTCGTCAACCTGACCTCGATCCTGTGGCTGGGTTCGCTGGCGATCGTGCAGGTGACCGGCATGGACCAGATGCTGGCCTTGAGCCTGCTCGGTGGCTTCGCCCTGGCCTATCAACTGTACGGCGGGCTCAAGGCGGTCGCGCTGACCGACATCGTGCAGGTGTCGTTGCTGGTGCTCGGCGGTTTGGTGGTCGCCGGACTGACCCTGAGCAAGATCGGCGACGGCGCCGGCATCGTCGCCGGCTTCAAGACGCTGTGGGCGACGCATCCGGAGCACTTCAAGATGATCCTGCCGCCCGACAGCCCCTTCTACAAAGATCTGCCCGGCATCGGCGTGCTGGTCGGCGGCCTGTGGGTCGCGCACGTCAGCTACTGGGGTTTCAACCAGTACATCATCCAGCGCGCCCTGGCCGCCAAGGACCTGCGCGAGGCGCAGAAGGGCATCGTGTTCGCGGCGATCCTCAAGCTGGTGCTGCCGATCATCGTGGTGCTGCCGGGCATCGCCGCGGTGATGCTGGCGCCGGGTCTGGAGCGCAACGACGACGCCTATCCGGCGATGATGGCGTTGTTGCCGACCGGCGCGCTGGGCCTGGTGTTCGCGGCCCTGATCGCGGCGATCGTGGCCTCGTTGGCGTCGAAGATCAATTCGGTCGCGACCATCTTCACTCTCGACTTCTACGCCAAGCATCGCCCCGACGCATCGGAGCGCAAACTGGTGCGGATCGGCCGCATCACCGCGGCCGTGTCGATCGTGATCGGCATCATGACCGCGCAGCCGCTGCTCGGCAGCTTCGACCAGGGCTTCCAGTACATCCAGGAATACACCGGCTTCTTCACCCCGGGCATCGTGGTGATCTTCGTGCTAGGCCTGTTCTGGAAACGCGCCAACGAAGCCGGCGCGCTCGCCGCGGCGGTGGGCTCGGTGGCGCTGTCGATCGTGCTCAAGCAAGCCTGGCCGGAGCTGCCCTTCGTCAACCGCGTCGGCGTGGTGTTCGTGCTGGCGGCGATCCTGGCGGTCGCGGTGTCCTTGCTGACGCCGTCGGGCGCCGGCCGCGACCGCATCCACACCGACGGCGTGAGCTATGCCACCGCGTCTTCGTTCAACATCGCTGCGATCGCCGTGCTGGCGATCCTGGTCGCGCTGTACGCGCTGTTCTGGTGAGCGCGTGCGCGCGAGGCCCGTGGGCGCCGCGCGCCGCGCCTGTCGACCCGGCGCACTGCCTGCGCGCCGGCTCAGCGCCGGCGCGTGCGGCCCTTGCCGATCGGCCCGGTCGACTGGCGCAACTGCAGCTCGTAGCCGGCGGTGATCATCTGGCCACCGTCGGGCGCCTTGATGCGCTTGAACAGCTCGTGGGTCGCCAGGCGCCCCATCTCGCGGGTCGGTTGGCGCACCGTGGTCAGCGGCGGATAGATCTGGCGCGCGATCGGCGTGTCGTCGAAGCCGCACACCGAGACATCGCCGGGAATCGACAGGCCCATCTCGCTGGCGGTGCGGATCGTGCCCGCAGCCATGTCGTCGTTGGCCGCGAAGATCGCGGTCGGCCGGTCGGTCATCAACAACAGGCGCTGGGCGCAGATCGCGCCGGTGTCGTAGTGGAAGTCGCCGTCGATCACCAGTTCGGGATCGTAGGCGATGCCGGCCGCGGCGAGCCCGTCGCGGTAACCGTTCAAGCGCCACTGGCTGGCGCCGTGTTCGGGATGGCCCTTGATGTGGGCGATGCGGCGATGACCCAGCGAGACCAGATGGGCCATCATCTCGCGCACCGCGCGTTCCTCGTCGAGGACCACGCCGATGCGGCCGCCGCGCAACTTCGGCGAAATATTGGCGTAGGGAATGCCGAGCTGGCCCAGGCGCTTCATCAGGCCCGGGTGGTCGGTCAACGGCGGCGTCAGCACCAGACCGTCGGCGCGCGAGTGCTGGATGATCTCGTCGACGTGGGCGAGAAACTTGCGTTCGCCGTAGGTCACCGGCGCCAGCATCAGGTTGTAGTGATGGGCGATGCAGGCATCGAGCATGCCGGCCTGCACTTCCATCAGATAGTTGCTCGACGGGTTGTCGTAGAGCAGTGCGACCAGGAACGAACGCTGGCCGGCCAGGCTGCGTGCGGAAGGATTGGGGCGGTACTGCAACTTGCGCGCAGCGGCTTCGACGCGCTTGCGCGTCTCCTCGCTGACGTTCGGTTCCTGGTTGAGTACGCGCGAGACGGTCTTCATCGACACGCCCGCCGCTTCCGCTACATCTTCGATGCGTACTCGCATGACCGGTCTTTTCCCTTGCCGCGTGTTCTGCGCATTTTGCCAGAATGCGCGCCGAATACTCATCTATTGCGTGCGACGACGACGAACGGACTCGCAGAACACGCCCTATCGTATCGCCCCAACAGGAGTGAACCATGAATGCATCGACGAGCGAACGCGTTCGCGCCACGGTTCCATCGATCCAAGTGTGCCGATCGCGGCGGCGCTGGCGGCTGTGCGCGCTCGCCCTGGCCTTGCTGCCGGCCCTGGCCGCCGCGGCCGCTGGCGACGGGGCCGATCGCGCGGCGACGATCGATCCGGCCCAGTGGCCGGCGCTCAAGACGCCTTTGCCGCGCGACGAGGCGCTGGAACGGCGCATCGTCGAGCTGATGGCGAAGATGAGCATCGAAGAAAAGGTCGGCCAGATCGTCCAGGCCGACATCAACAGCGCCACGCCCGAGGATGTGCGCAAATACCACCTGGGCTCGGTATTGGCCGGCGGCAACTCCGAACCTGGCGGCATTTCCGAGCCCGGTGGGCGCTACGACGCGCCGCCGCAGGAGTGGCTCGACATCGCCGACCGCTTTTATGCGGCCTCGATGGACGCCCGCGACGGCAAGGTCGCGATCCCGATCCTGTTCGGCATCGACGCCGTGCACGGCCACAATAATCTGGTCGGCGCGACCCTGTTCCCGCACAACATCGGCCTGGGCGCGACCCGCAACCCCGAGCTGATCCGGCGCATCGGCGAGGCCACCGCGGCCGAAGTGCGCGCGACCGGCATGGAGTGGACTTTCGCGCCGACCCTGACGGTGCCGCGCGACGATCGCTGGGGCCGTACCTACGAAGGCTACTCGGAAGATCCGCGGGTAGTCGCCAGCTATGCCGCGGCGGCGATCGAAGGCCTGCAGGGCAAGCTCGGCAGCAGGCAATTCCTCGACGGCGCGCACGTGATCGCCACCGCCAAGCATTTCCTCGCCGACGGCGGCACTTTCGAGGGCCGCGACCAGGGCGATGCGCGCATCGGCGAGGCGGAACTGCGCGACGTGCACGGCGCCGGTTATCCGCCAGCGCTGGACGCCGGCGCACAGACGGTGATGGCCTCGTTCTCGAGTTGGCAGGGCCGGAAGATGCACGGCAACCGCGAGTTGCTGACCCAGGTGTTGAAGCAGCGCATGGGTTTCGACGGCTTCGTGGTCGGCGACTGGAACGCGCACGGGCAGTTGACCGGTTGCAGCAACGACAATTGCGCGGCGGCGTTCAATGCCGGCGTCGACATGTTGATGGCGCCCGACAGTTGGCGCGGCTACTACGACAACGCACTCAAGCAAGTGCGCAGCGGCGAGATCGCGATGGCGCGGCTCGACGATGCGGTGGCGCGCATCCTGCGGGTCAAACTGCGTCTGGGCCTGTTCGAAGCCGGCGCGCCGTCCAAGCGCCCGCTCGGCGGCAAGTTCGAATTGCTCGGCAGCCCCAAGCATCGCGCGGTCGCGCGCCAGGCGGTGCGCGAGTCGCTGGTGCTGCTCAAGAACCGGGGCGGCCTGCTGCCGTTGCGGCCGCAACAGCGCATCCTGGTGGTCGGCGACGGTGCCGACGACATCGCCAAGCAATCCGGCGGCTGGACCTTGAACTGGCAGGGCACCGGCTTGAAACCGGCCGATTTCCCGAACGCGCAATCGATCTGGTCGGGTCTGCGCGAACGCATCCAGGCCGCGGGGGGGCAGGTCGAACTCGCCGTCGACGGCCAGTACAAGAACAAGCCCGACGTCGCCATCGTCGTCTATGGCGAGGACCCTTACGCCGAATTCCAGGGCGACCTGCGCACGCTTGCGTTCCGGCCGACCCGCAATCGCGAACTCGAGCTGATCCAGCGTTTGAAGTCGCAGGGCATCGCCGTGGTCAGCGTGCTGCTGTCGGGCCGGCCGCTGTGGGTCAATCGCGAGATCAACGCCTCCGATGCCTTCGTCGCTGCGTGGTTGCCGGGTTCGGAAGGCGGCGGCATCGCCGACGTGCTGTTGCGCGACGCCAATGGCGGCATCGTCCACGACTTCAAAGGCAAGCTGCCTTATTCGTGGCCGAAGACCGCGGTGCAGGTGGCCAACGTCGGCGATGCGGACTACGCGCCGCAGTTCGCTTTCGGCTACGGCCTCAGCTATGCCCAAGGCGGTGAGGTTGCGGCCCTGCCGGAAGACCCGGGCACGGCCGATCTCGACCAGCGTTCGATGCAGTTCCTCGGCCGCGGCGCCTTGCCGCGGGCCTGGCGTTTGCGCGTCGGCTCGCAAGGCAAACACAGCGAGGCGAGCAAGCCGCCGTTGGCGACGGCCGATCGTGCGCTCGCGATCACCGCGGTCGACCATCAAGCGCAGGAAGACGCCTGGCGCCTGCAATGGAACGGCGATGCGAAAGTGGAATGGGTCGCCGACACGCCGGTCGAACTGGTGCGCGAGACCAACGGCGACGTGCAGTTGTTGATCGATCTCAAGGTCGATGCGGTCGGCGCCGGCGAGACCAACCTGATCGCCGCCTGCGGCCCCAAGTGCGAGTCCAGGGTCCCGTTCGGCGACACCTTGCGCAGCCTGCCGCGCGGCCAGTGGCTGCGCGTCGGTGTGCCCTTGAAGTGCGTGCGGGCCGGCGGCGCCGACATGGCCAAGCTCGAGGTGCCGTTCGGCCTGCAGGCCTCGGCCGGCACCACGATCACCCTGCACGAGGTGGCCTACGGCACCGACGCCGACCGGGTCGCGGACTGCAAGCGCCAGTGAGCCGCCCGGTTGCAATCGTGGGTACTCGCTTCATCGCTTGAGCCCCTCTTCCGTTCACGGGAGAGGGGCTGGGGTGAGGGCGCACCACGCCCTGGACACTTTGTCCTGTGGCAGTTTGCCGCAGGACCGCCGCGCGGCCATCGACTAGGATGCCGCGCATGAACGCAATGAGCAGTGCACGCCCGCTTCTCAGTGGCCTGATCGTCGACGACGACGCGGCCTATGCCGCGACCCTGCAGCGCAGCCTGGGCCGCCGCGGCGTCGAAACCCGCACCGCGGCAAGCATCGCCGAGACCCTGGCACTGGCCTTGCGGCAGGTGCCGGCGTTCGCCCTGATCGACCTCAAGCTGGGTCATGAATCCGGGCTGCAACTGATCCGGCCGCTGCGCGAACTGCGCGCCGACATGCGCATCGTGCTGGTGACCGGCTACGCCAGCGTCGCTACCGCGGTCGATGCGATCAAGCGCGGCGCCGACGACTATCTGCCCAAGCCGGCGAGCATCTCCAACATCCTCGCCGTGCTCGGCCTGGAGTCGCACGACACGCCCCTGGTGTTGCCTGCGCCGGAGACGATGATGCCGCTGCGGCGGATGGAGTGGGAACACATCCAGCAGGCTCTCAACGACACCGGCGGCAACATCTCCGCCACCGCCCGCCTGCTCGGGATGCACCGCCGCTCTTTGCAGCGCAAGCTCGGCAAACGTCCGGGGCCGGAGCGTGGCTTGATCGGGTTTTGAATCTGGGGCGGCTCGCGTCGCAAGGGGTAGGAGCGGCGCGAGCCGCGACATCGTTGCGACGGTCTCGCGGCGTGTCGCTCAATTAAGATCAAGATCAAACGATAAAAGCTTCCGCCACTAAAGCGGCGGGTTACTTTCTTTTGTCTAAAGCAACAAAAGAAAGGTAACTGCACTCTCAAGGTACAAGTGCATCACCCAAGCGGATCAAAGGCTTAAACCTCCTTCCTGGTAAACCGGCCTTGATTCAGAGTAAGTCTTTGATCAGTCGAGAATTTCTGATTTGCCGTCCGCCTAGGAAAAAGCGGGTCATCAGATGAAGAGTGATGCACTTGGTCCTGGTCAGTGCAAACCAAAGAAAAATGCTTTGTTTTGAATCACAGGCCCGCACGAGCGGTGCATCCGCGGGGATTTTTCATACGGGACATCCCTGTCCCGATGAAAAACGGCGCGCATCCCTGCGCGCCGCCCTCCGGGTCTTCGTTTGCCTTCGCTAGTGCAAAGCTACGCACAGCAACAGCAACGGCAATAATCATTGCTGTTGCTGTGAATAGCTCGGCGCAGTTCCGAATTTGCGATGCAACCTTAGACCCGGAGGGCGGCGCACAGGACGTGCGCCGTTTTCCGATAAGACAGGGATGTCTTATCGGAAAATTCCGGCGCGCGCTACGTACTCGTAGGGGAGCTCCGTCAAGGAAGGCCTTTTCTTTGGTTAGCTTTCTTTTGGGCCAGCAAAAGAAAGTAACCCGGCCGCGTCAGCGGACGGAAGCTTTGCTCTTGCCGTGGCTTCACCGCTCTGCGGTTAGAAACGCAGCAACGGATCACGACGCGGTCGCGGCTCGCGCCGCTCCTACCTTCGCGACAGCGCGCCGCTTCGATGGACGGTATCGGCGTTCTCGCCTCTGCGCGTTCCGTGGTCGCGGCTCACACCGCTCCTACAGGGGTTACGGTCGGATGCGGCGCGAGATTGAGACCGCGGGGTCGCGGCTTGCGCCGCTCCTACCCTTTGCTGCGCTGCGGCCGGGTCCTCAGGGCGCACCCGCGCCCAAGGCCCGCACTTCGGCCTGTACGGTGTGCTCGCTGCGCCGCCCCGCCGCGTCCTCGAACACCAAGGTCAACGGCACCTGCTCGCCCGCGCCGAGCGGATGCTTCAGTCCGATCAGCATGATGTGGTAACCGCCAGGCGCTAGCGCGACGGTACGGCCGCGCGGCAACGCCACCGACGCGACCTGGCGCATGCGCATCATCTGGCCCTGCATCGCCATTTCGTGCACCTCGGTGGCGGCGGCGACCTCCGAGCGCGCCGCGACCAGGCGCAGGTCGGTGCGCGCGGTGAGGCGCATGAAGGCGCCGGTCGCTTGTTGCTGCGGCACGCTCGCGCGCACCCACGGCGATTCGATCGCGACCGGCGGCGGCTGCGCCACGGCGCTCGCGCTCAGCAGCAGTCCAACGACGAGGGCAGCAAGTAAACGGATCGAAGTCATGGCGTTCTCAGAGAATCTGGCGGAGGTCGTGCACGCAGTCCTGCGCGCTTTGTTCGTGGCGCAGGGCCAGGCGGATCGCGCCGGTCGCGTCGAAAACGTAGCTCAGCGCGGAGTGGTCGATGGTGTAGGACGCGCCGGTGGGCACCTTGGCGTAGACCACGCGGAAGGCCTTGGCGGTCTGCGCGGTGCGCTCGGCATCGCCGTACAGGCCGAGGAAGCTCGGGTCGAAGGCCTGGGTGTAGGCCTCGAGCACCTTCGGCGTATCGCGCTCGGGGTCGACGGTGATGAAGATCACCTGCAGGCGCTCGGCATCGCGGCCGAGCAGTTTGCGGATCTGCACCGCGCGGGTCAGTGCGGTCGGGCAGACGTCGGGGCATTGGGTGAAACCGAAGAACACCATCGCCAGCTTGCCGCGGAAGTCGGCGAGCGAACGTTCGCGGCCCTGCGGGTCGAGCAGGTGGAAGTCCTTGGCGAAATCGCGCCCGCTCAGGTTGATGGCAACTGGCGTTCGAACACGATCCACCTCGTCGAAACCGAAGGCGGACATTGCAGCATCGCCGCGGTGCCGGCGGATGTGGTCGAGTGTCGCAGCGACGCGGCGCGGCGAGCGCAGTGCGCGATTACAGGTCGCGCACCACCCAGCCGCTCGGATGCGGGGACTCGTCGGCGGCGAGCGCGGCCTGGGCGACGGCATCGGGCGACTGACCGGCGCGCCAGGCCGAGGCGATCGCGGCGAGGCGGTCGCGGGTGGCGCGGGTGTAGGCGCCTTCGAGTTCGTTCTGGGCGTCGGCGGCGAGTTTCTGCGGATACAGGGTGCGTGCGTCTTCGCTGCGGTTGAGCAGGGCGATCAGGCGCGACAGTGCGGTGCGGAAGGTTGCCGCGCCGAGTGCGGTGCGCTGAGTGCGTTGCAGGTGCCAGACGGTGAGGTATTCGACCGGGCCGAGCAGGCGCCGCGGCGTGGCGCCGAAGAAATGCCCGGACAGCGAACTCACCGCGACCGGGCCGGTGGCGTCGGGCAGGCGCGTGGCGCCCCACGAGCTCAACGCGCCGCCGGGCAGGTCCATGCGTCGCAGGGCGGTGCCGAAGGTGTCGGCGATCAGGCGCTGCGCGCGTGCATCGTCGCTTTCGGCGATGACCCCGAGCAAACGGATGAACAAGGGATAGCGGTCCTCGCCGAGGCGGCGCACGACGCGCTTGAGCACGGTCAGGCGATACTCGGGGTCGCTGTGCGCGGCGAGCGCGGAGACCAGGCGGTCGGCGCCGGCGCGCAGGGCTTCGGGAGAGGGGGTGGCTTCGGTCACGGCAAGGCGTCGGTCGCGGCGGGCCGCGGCAAGCGCGGCGATCGGACGGGAGGGAGGACTAGCCTAGCCCAGGCGGATGCGCTGCGGCGTCGAGCGCCGCCAGCGAGGTTCAGCTCAGGGAATCGAGGACGGCGTCGGCGCCGTGGTCGGCGGCCGAGGACAGGTCCATCTGGCCGAGCTGATGCTCGAAGCCCGGATCGCCGGCGAGCAGGCGCTCACCGGCCGGAACCTCGCTCCAGGCGTCGGCATTGAGCACGTCCTCGCCCTGGTCGACCGCGGGCGGCGCGTAGGCGGGGACGGTCTCGGCGACCTGGGGGGCGTGCTGGATCTGCTCTTGCGGGGTCGGCTCGCGTCCGCGCAGGTTCTCGAGCGCAGCTTGCCCGTCGAGGCTGCTGCGGTCGATACGCGGGTCGTTGCCGATCGTGCTCATGCGGGGCAGGTTACGGGTGAAGTCGGGGGGATGGGCGAAATGTAGCGCCGGGGGCCGAAGTGGCCAACTCGGGATGACCCTAGGTGGTGGTCGGGCCGTTCATCCCCGCGTCTGCGGGGGCCGCTGCGGGATATGCCGGGAGCGGCGTCAGGCCTGGCTGAGGGCATGCAAAGAAAGTGGAACCGGCAACGCCGCGGGCGCCGCACCGCGGCATGTATCGAGTTCGCATTTGGCGTGTGCCGGCACGACCGTTTTCGCAGGCCCGTGCTAGCCTCGACCCCCTCTCGCTGGAAGGGCCGCGCATGGGGAAGGACCAGGGCGCCGACAAGACCGAACCGCCTACCCAAAAACGGATCCGGGACGCCCGCAAGCAGGGCAACGTCGCCAAGAGCAAGGAGCTGACCAGCACCGTGCTGGTGCTCGGCTGGGTGGTGTGCGGCTGGATGATGCTCGACTTCATGCGGATGAAACTGATCCGCCTGTTCGAGACCAGCCTGAAAGCGATCAACCAACCCTTCGGCGATGCCCTGCGCGAGGTCGGCTCGACCGCGTTCGATACCTTGCTGTGGCTGTCCTTGCCGCTGCTGGCGACGGCGGTGTTCCTGGGCGTGATCATCGAGTTCCTGCAGATCGGCCCGATCCTGACCCTGGACAAGCTCAAGCCCAACCTGGAGAAGCTGAACCCGGCCGAGGGCGTCAAGAAGATGTTCTCGATGGACAACCTCGTCGAGCTGATCAAGTCGGTGATCAAGAGCGCGGCGCTGATCGGCATCGGCATGTTCGTGCTCTACAAGATGCTGGCCCAACTGATGCTGCTGCCGTACGCGCCGCCCGCGGCGATGGGCGCGGGCATCTGGCACGGCCTGATCCGGATCGGCATCTGGACCATCTTCGTGTTCTTCTTCGTCTCCGCCATCGACGTGTGGTACCAGAAGTTCGCCTACACCAAGCAACTGCGCATGAGCCGCCGCGACATCCAGCAGGAGGTCAAGGAGAACGAGGGCGACCCGCACGTGAAGAGCCGGCGCCGGCAGTTGCATCAGGAGTGGTCGCAGCAGAACATGCTCAATGCCGTCCGCCAATCGAATGTCGTCGTGACCAACCCCACCCACATCGCCATCGCCCTGCAGTACGAACACGGCGTCACCGACCTGCCGGTGGTGGTCGCCAAGGGCGAGGGCTACATGGCCGAACAGATCAAGCGCACCGCGGCCGAGGCCGGCGTGCCGATCCTGCAGAACGTCGAGCTGGCGCGCGGCCTGCATGAGCACGTGGCGCTGGACGACTACATCGGCAACGAATTCTTCGAGGCCGTGGCCGAAGTGCTGCACTGGGCCGAAAGCGTGCGCCGCCTGCGCGACGGCGACGACAGCGAGATGGAACTGCCGCCTCCGCTCGACGAGCCGCGCTGAGGGCGCAAGCGGTCACTTGCGACCGCTGCGTGGCCGTTCGCCTCCTCTGCAAAGGGGCAACCGCATTGAGCAGGCAGGTCGCGCTGGCCTCAGAGCCAGCGGGTATGGCCCGCTTTGTCCGTCGGCATGTTTGTCCACGCTGTCGTTGCGAAGGCGGGATGACGCAAGGCAGAGCAAGAGCAAATCCCCCACGTCCGCTGCGCGGCCGTTTGCCCCCTTTTCCAAAGGGGGCAACAGCATTGCGCCTGACAGTCATGGTTGGCTCGGAGCTCGCTCAAGGGTTGCCGATCGGCTCATCGGCATCATCCGGCGGTGCTTGCCGAAGCGCTTCGCATATGCCGAGGCCGTTCCCCGAAGTCTGCGTTGTTCCCCGAGGCCATGCTGTTCCCCAAGGCCCCCGTGTTGTCCCTCAAGGCTCGTTCTGTCCCCCGAGGCCCGTGCTGTTCCCCCCTTTGAAAAAGGGGGGCAGGGGGGATTTGCTCCTGCGTTGGCTTGCTTTGCTTTCCCCGTCCCGCACAGACAACCCGCAGCAGCTCCGCCTACACAGTGAAGACGCGGTTCAAGGCCTCGAGCAAACCGCGGTTGTCGTTGAGCCGGTCGAGCACGATCTCCACGTACACGCCGAGCATCAGCAGGATGATCCAGGTCGCCAGCCAGGCCTTGATCGGCATGGTGATGGTGAACACGTTGAGCTGCGGGGCGAAGCGGTTGACCAGGCCGAAGGTCAGGTCGATCAGCAGCAACACCACCATCGCCGGTGCCGCCAGCACCAGCAAGGCGGTCATCAGATAACTGAACTGGCCGACGAACAGCTCCATGCCGACCGCATGCAGGGTCGGGAAATAGGAGGTCACCGGCCACATCGCGTAGCTCGACAGCAGCAGGTCGAGGAACACCAGGAACGCGCCGCTGGCCATGAACAACCAGGCTGCGAACTGCGACAGGAAGCTGCCGTGCAGCGAGGCCTGGTGGCCCTGGATCGGGTCGAACACCTGCGCCAGGGTCATGCCGACCTGGGTGTCGATGATGTTGCCGGCGGCGCTGATCGCCCAGAACACCATGCCGAAGCAGAAGCCGATCGAGATGCCGATGAACAACTCTTTGAGGATGATCGGCGCCCAGTCGACGGCGCCGAGCGAATGCAAGGACACGCCGTTCACCGCCACCGGGATCGCGATGATGCCCAGGCTGACCATGAAGCTGTTGCGCACCAGCGGCGGCATGTTCTCCGAGGTCAGCAGCGGCAGCATCATGAACGCGCCGATCACCCGCGGCAGCACCAGGCCGAGCGCGAGCATCAGGTTGGTGACCGAATCGAAGCTGATCATGCGACGGTCGCGCAGGGCTCGCCTGCGCGCATCAATGCCGGACCATGCCCGGGAAGTCGATGAAGATGCGGTCGGCGAAGGTGTACAGGGTGCCGCCGATCATCGAAGCGGTGACGAACAAAGTCACCACGATCACGGTGAACTTGATCGCGTAGGCGAAGGTCTGTTCCTGCAGCTGGGTGGCGGCCTGGATGAAGGCCACGACCAGGCCGACCACGGCCGCGGCGACCACCGGCGGACCCGACAGCAGCAGCGTCAGCCACAGCGCCTGTTTGGTCAGTTCGAGCATGTCACCCATGGTTCGCGACTCGGGACTTGGGACAAGGGACTCGGATGCCGGCGCCGGGAGTTTGGTCTCTGGATGGAACCGACAGATGCGGTTCGACCGCTCGTGCGAGTCCCGAGTCCCGAGCCCCGAGTCCCGCTAGACGAAGTTCAGCCGCCATAAGTAAGCACCAACCCATGCACCAGCTTGGCCCAGCCGCCGATCAGCACGAACAGCAGCAGCTTGAACGGCAGCGACACGGTGGTCGGCGACAGCATCATCATGCCGAGCGACAGCAGGATGTTGGACACGACCAGGTCGATGATCAGGAACGGCAGGAAGATCAGGAAGCCGATCTGGAACGCGGCGGTGAGTTCGCTGACGGTGAAGGCCGGGATCACCACGATGAAGTCGTTGACCGAGATATCGCCGCGCGCGGCCGGCGGCAGCAGGCGCTGCGCGCTGCGCAGGAAGAACGCGCGCTCGGCGTCGCTGGAATGCTTGATCAGGAAGCCGCGCAAGGGTTCCTTGCCGGCGTCCATCATCGCCAGCAGGCGCGCGGTGTCCATCTTGCCGCCGCCGCCGAGCAAGGGCGTCGCCGGTTTCTTCGCCGCGCCCGCGGCTGCGGTCGCGGCAGGCGCGGCCGTTGCGGATGCGGCGGCTGCAGGCGCTGCAGCGGTTGCGGGCGTCGCCGTGGTGGCAGTCGCGGCCGGCGTTGCAGCAGTGGTCGCGGCCGGTGACGGCGCGGTGCCGGTAGCAGGCGCGGCCGTCGTCGCCGGCGTCGTTCCCGCTGCGGCCGTTGCCGCCGGCGTCGCGGTCCCGGGCGGTTGGCCCTGGGTCGCGGTCGCGGCGGTGCCGCCGCCGACGCGGGCGTTGATCGCGTCGTGGGTCTCCAGGATCACCGGATACATCACGTAGATCGACAGCACGATCGCCAGGCCGTTGATGACCACGTTCGGCGGCACCTGCTGCAGGCCCAGTGCGTTGCGCAGCAGGCTCAGCACCACCACGATCTTGGTGAACGAGGTCACCATCACCGCGACGAACGGCGCCAGCGCGAGGCTGACCACCGTGATCAGCACCAGGGCCGGCGAGAACGAACTGAAATCCATGGTTCAGCTCCAGGCGATCAGGCGCACGCCGAGGGTGTCGCCGACGGCGACGATCTCGCCGCGCCCGGCGTCGCGGCCGTTGGCGCGGATCACCACGTTCGCGCCTTCCAGGCGCGAGGGCAGGGCGAACACGTAGCCGGGCTGGAAGCCGGACAGTTCGTCGTATCGGCATTCGAGCCGGCCCAGGTCGAACTCCAGGCGGACCGGAACGTCCGGTGCGGTGGGTTCCGCGGACTCGGGGGCAGCGGACTCGGTGTCGCTCATCGCGGAGGTCTCCTGATGCGTGGAAAGGGTCAAGGGCGCGCCGTCGATGCGCCAGCCGTCGGCGGCCGGCGCCAGCGGCCAGGCGAAGCCGGGCACGTGCGCCTGCATCGGCGGCGGGCGTTGGGAGTTGCCGATGACGAGGACGTCGCCGGGACGCAGCTGGCGCCATTGCGCATGGCGCAGCTGTGGGCCGGCCCAGCGGATCGCGATCGGCACCGGCAGGTCGGCCCAGCGTGCGTTCGGGTCGTCGCCGTAGGCGGGTTCGGGGGTTTCGGCGCGGGCGAGCAACTGGCCGACCCAGTTGACCGGCATGCGCAAGGTGCCGCGGCTAAGCACCTGGGCGCCGCCGCCGTCGGTGATCACGAACGACAGCCACAGGCCGTCGAGTTCGGCTTCGGCCTCCGCATGCGCGGCGCGGATCGGGTCGTTGCTGCCGTCGTCGACGATCGGGATCAGGGCGACGTCGATGCCCTGGCTCAGCCGCACCAATTGGGTTTCGTGGGCGAGGCTCCAGGCGAGCAGACGCGAGCGGCCCTGGTAGTCGCTCCAGTGCAGGCCGGTGTCGCTGGCGTTGGCCAGGCTGCTGTCGAAGCGCAGCTTGACCCGCGCGCCGTCGCCTTCCAGGGTGACCAGCTCGCCTTGCACCGACTCGGTCGGCACGAAGCTGAGCCAGCCGCCGTCGCGGGTGGGCCAACGCTGGCGCAGCGCGAACACGTCGCGCAGGGCTTCGGCCTGCCAGGGATGCAGGGAGGGCAGGCGGCCGCGCGGCGAAGCGGCGAGGCCGGCGGCGTCGGCCGAATGCATCGGCGTCATCGTTGCGCTCGTCTCACCCATGGCCCAGCGCCACCTTCATCAGTTCGGGCAGCGAGCGTACTCCGAGTTTGTTCATCATGTTCGATCGATGCAGTTCCACGGTCTTGACGCTGATGCCGAGCACGTCGGCGATGATCTTGTTCGGTTTGCTCGCCACCACCAAGTCCATGACTTGACGTTCGCGCGGGCTGAGCCGGGCCAGACGGTCGTCGCCGGCCTCGGCGGCATGGTTGCGGGCGTTGGCGATGGCGGCCCGGATCGCATCGATCAGGGCGTCGTCGCTGAAGGGTTTTTCGAGGAAGTTGGACGCGCCCTTGCGCATCGCCTCGACCGCGAGCGGCACGTCGCCGTGGGCGGTGACGAACACCAGCGGCAGGCCGATGCCGCGCCGGCGCAGTTCTTCCTGCAGTTGCAGGCCGCTCATCAGCGGCATGCGGATGTCCGAGACGATGCAGTGGGCGCCGCCGCCGTGGCGTTCGCCGGCATAGGCCTCGAGAAACGCCGGCCCGGAGGCGTGGGCCTGGACTTCGAAGCCGGCGGTTTCGAGCAGCCACGCGGTCGAATCGCGGAAGCCGTCGTTGTCGTCGACCAGATAGATGCGTGCTTCGCTCATGGGCGGTCGTTCCCGGAGGCGGCGGGCGAGAGGCGGTCGGCGGGCACGGCGCAAGCGGCGCGGAAGCGTTCGGGCATCGTGCTCAGGTCCTGGCTTCGAAGCGCGGCAGGGTGAAGCCGAACACGCTGCCGCCGCCGTCGCGCGGCTCGAAGAACAGCCGGCCTTCGTGGTACTCGATGATCGACCGGCAGATCGCCAGGCCGATGCCGAGGCCGTCGGTCTTGGTGGTGAAGAACGGCGAGAACAACTGGTCCTGTTCGGCCGGGCTGAGGCCGGCGCCGCGGTCGGACACGCGCACCTCGATCTGGTCGTCGAGGTTCATGCGCGCGTCGATGCGCAGCTCGCGGCGCGCGGTCGGGATCTCGCGCATCGCCTCGATGGCGTTCTTGACCAGGTTCAGCAGCACCTGCTCGATCATGACCCGGTCGGCGAACACCGGCGCCAGCCGCGCCGGCAGGCCGAGGTCGATGCGCAGTTGCAGGCGCTCGGCCTCCAGGCGCAGCAGCTCCAGCACGGTCGCGGCGATCTGGCTGAGGTCGTGGGCGTCGCGACGCGGTTCGCGCGCGCGCACGAACTCGCGCACCCGCGAGATCACCGCGCTGGCGTGTTCGGCCTGGGTGCGCGCGGCCTGCAGGGCGCGTTCGACCTGGACCGGGCCGCCGGCTTGTTCGACCAGGCGCAGGCTGCCGTTGAGGTAATTCATGATCGCCGCGAGCGGTTGGTTCAATTCGTGGGCGAGGGTCGCGGCCATCTCGCCGACCGACATCAAGCGCGAGGTGAACAGGAGTTTTTCCTGGCGGGTCTTGTGCGAATCCAGGGTCTCGATACGCTCGCTGATGTCGATCGCGGTCAGCACGTCGACCTGGCCGCCGCCGTGCTCGGCGCCGCCCCAGTGCAGCGCGTACCAACGGCCGCTGTGCGGCGCCAGCACTTCGCGCGGACGCTCGCCGTCGCCGGCCTCGCCTTGCAGGCGGGCGAGCAGGGCGTCGCGTTCACCATGTTCAGGCAGTGCGCCGAATTCTTCGCGATAGCGCGCGTTGCCGGCGATCAGGGCGCCGTCCACGGCGAACATCGCGCAGGCGAAGGGGACCGCGCCCAACAGGCCGGCGTCGCGGTCCGCGGCGCTGGCCGCGCCCGATTCATCGCTGGATTTGCTACGACGTTTTGCTGTGACCATGCTCACATCAATGCCATGCGCGACGACTCGTCGGCGTGAAGCGACGATCCGCCGCCGTTGCGGGGCGGCCGGGCTGCTACGGTATGTCGGCGCGGCCTCGCCGCTCCTCTCGCCTCGTTACCGGTTCCGCACTGACCCACCATGCCGATACTGCTCCCACTGCGTTCGCTGCTTGATCGTTCCCCGTTGCTGGCCCTGGTCGCGTCGCTGTCGCCGCCGACCGCGCTGGCGGCGGCGCCGGGTGCCGCGCGCGTCGCCGCGGCGCCCGCGAACGTTCCCGAACCGCCTTCGTTCTTCCTCGAACTGCTATCGATCATGCTGCCAGTCGCGGTGGTCCTGGTCGGCCTGGTCGCGGTCTTGTATTACCTGCGCAAGCGCCATGGACTGACCGCGCGCGACAACCCGCTGTCGGTCCTGCAGGTGCTTCCGGTCGGCCCGCGCGAGCGCATCGTGGTGCTGCGCACGCGCAGCGGGCGCGCCCTGGCGATCGGGGTCGGCGGGCAATCGATGAGCCTGATCGCCGAACTCGATTCCGCCGACATCGCCCCGCTGCCGACTGCGACGACGATACCGGAATCGAGCGTCGCCGCGGCCGAAGCCGAATCGTGACGAGTCTTCGACTACGTTAGTCGAACGCAATTGCGCAATTGCGCACGGGCTCACAAAAACAATGATGAATGCGCGCGAATGTAGCCGCCCGAGATCGAGGGGGCGTGATTGTGCACATCCCGCACAATAAGCACCTCGTTCACACAAATGATGACAATCAGCACTTAGTATCGGGCGTCCGAACCGGGATCGTGTAAGGACAGCGCCATGGCTGGGTGCTCAGGGGTACGTGGTAGAGCAGTGACTGCTTTCACCGTTCGATGCAGGGCCGAACTTCCTTCGATCGCGACCCGTGGCCTGCCGCCGCGGGGCCGCGCCGTCGCGGCTGCGCGCCCGAGCGAGGTCCGCTCGTCGATTCTCAGGAACCGGGACTGACCGAATGCGCGCATTGTTGAGCTCTCTGATGGCCGCCGCTCCCGGCGCGACGCCCCGCCGTCGGGCCGGTTACAGCGATATCGTGCTGGCCGTCGCAGCGGTGACGATCATCGGCGTGATGATCCTGCCGTTGCCGTTGGCCATCATCGACACCTTGGTCGCGGTCAACATCGCCATCGGCTTCGGCCTGCTGTTGATCGCGCTGTACATCCCGACCCCGGTCGCGTTCTCCAGTTTCCCCAGCGTGCTGCTGCTGACCACGCTGTTCCGGCTGGCCCTGTCGATCGCGATCACCCGCTCGATCCTGCTCGAAGCCAACGGCGGTCACATCGTCGAAACTTTCGGCAGCATGGTCGCCGGCGGCAACCTGGTGGTCGGCTTCGTGGTGTTCCTGATCATCACCGTGGTCCAGTTCATCGTCATCGCCAAGGGCGCCGAGCGCGTGGCCGAGGTCGCCGCGCGCTTCACCCTCGACGCCATGCCCGGCAAGCAGCTGTCGATCGACTCGGACCTGCGCGCCGGCCTGACCGACAAGGACGAGGCCAAGCGCAAGCGCCGCCTGCTCGAAGTCGAAAGCCAGCTGCACGGCAGCCTCGACGGCGCCATGAAATTCGTCAAAGGCGACGCCATCGCCGGCATCGTCATCATCATCATCAACCTGCTCGGCGGCCTGGCCATCGGCGTGCTGCAGAAGGGCATGACCCTCGGCGACGCCACCCACACCTACAGCATCCTGACCATCGGCGACGGCCTGGTCTCGCAGATCCCGGCCATCCTGGCCACGATCGCTGCGGGCCTGGTGGTCACCCGCACTGCCGGCGACGAGGACGACCGCCACCTCGGCGAATCGATCACCCGCCAGGTCACCGGCCAGCCGCGCGTGCTGCTGATCACCGGCTGCCTGGCCTTCCTGATGATCTTCGTGCCGGGCTTCCCGAAGCTGGTGTTCCTGATGCTGTCGGCGGTGCTGCTCGGCTTCGCCGCCTGGCGCTACCGCCATGGCACGGTGGTGCTGCGACGCGTGTTCCGGGTGCCGGAAGGCGAGCGCGGCGCCGACGACGTGGTCGTCAACGAAGACGAGATCGCCCCGCCCGCGCCCTTGCAACTGGACCTGTCGCCCGCGTTGGCGGCGGTGTTCGGCGAGGCCACGGTGCGCGAGCGCATCGTCGATGTGGCCCGCCGCCTGCGCGACGAATACGGCGTGCCCTTGCCGGTGCCGGTGGTCAAGGTGGTGCCGGCGCTGGACAACGGCGACGGCCTCGGCGGCTATCGCCTGACCGCGTACGGCGCGCGTATCGCCTTCGGCCGTTTGTCGCCGAACGCGCAGTTCCGTCCGGCCCGCAACGGCGACGCCGCCGCGCCCAAGCTCGCCGGCTTCTTCCCGCCGCTGGCCGGCGAATGGACCGGCCAGACCGGCGGCGAGACCCGCGACGCCCTGGCCACGCTGATCGAGCACTGCCGCGCCGCGCTCGAGCGCCGCATGGGCAGCTTCATCGGCATACAAGAAACCTCGAACCTGTTCGGCAAGATGCAGCGCGACTATCCGGACCTGGTCAAGGAGATGCTGCGGGTGGTCGCGCCGCAACGCGTCGCCGACGTGCTGCGCCGGCTGGTCGAAGAGGGCGTGCCGATCCGCAACCTGCGCGATGCCTTCGAGGCCATCACCGACGTCGGCGGGCGCGAGAAGGACGTGGTGCTGCTGACCGAATACGTGCGGGTCGCGCTCAAGCGCGAGATCGCCGATCGCTACGCCGACAGCGAACGCACAATGCAGGTGCTATTGATTCATCCTGAATTGGAGGATCGTCTGCGTCAGTCGGTGCGCGTCGCCGGCGGTGCGACCCAGTTGGCGATCTCGCCTGAACTGGCGGGACGGCTCGGCGCCGAGGTGCGTTCGCACCTGGGCCGTCAGGCCGAGGGCGTGCGGCCGGTGCTGCTGTGTTCACTGGACGTTCGCCGACACCTGCGCAAGCTGCTGGAGATCGATTTCTTCGAACTGCCGGTCCTGTCTTACCAGGAACTCGCACCCGACCTGCGGATCGTGCAGGCCGGCCAGGTCAACGCCTAGGTGAGCGCCAAGACGATGCAACGTCCCAGCCTCCATCGCCAGGTCACCTCCCCAATCCCTCATCGGCCGGTGGGTGCGCGCGTTTCGCGCGGCCCGGCCGTACGCGCCGCCAAACGCGGCCGCGTCTAGACAGGAGTCCGTCATGTCTTCCACCGATATCCATATCGAACCTGTTGAACCTCGTGTCGCCGCCGCGTCGCCCGCGGTCAGCGTGCTGCGCATCGTCTCCGGCCTGCACGCCGGCGCCAGCCGACCGCTGTCGGCGCAGGAAACCCTGTTGATCGGCAGCGGCGGCGATTGCGACATCGTGTTGTCCGATGCCGGTGTCGCCCCGCACCACGCCTTCATCACCCGCATGGGCGGCACGGTCTCGCTGCGCGCGGTCGACGCGCCGCTGCAGATCGACGGCCAGACCTTGAGCCCGGGCGATCCGGCCGAGCTGTCGGCGATGCAGCGCGTCGATCTGGGCAGCGCCTCGCTCGCGGTCGGCGCCAGCGAAGACCCGGCCTGGGCGACGATCCTGCCGAACCTCGGCGAGATGACCAAGCCGCCGCGTTCGTCGATGCGCCATCTGCCCTTGATCGCCGGCCTGGCGGCGTTGTCGCTGGTGTCGGTGGCGATCGCCGCGGCGGTGATGCCGGGCTTCGAGAAAGAACCCACCGCGATGGAAGTGGTGACGCCGCTGATCAAGGAGTTCTCGATCGTCGGCGGCCGCGCGGTCGAGCACGAAGACGGCAGCCTGGTATTGTCGGGCACGATCAAGGACGCGGCGACGCGCGAGATGATCCGCAAGCGCCTGGTCACCAACAACGTGCAGGCCCGGCTCGACCTGCGCACCGGCGACGACATCGCCGCCGACGTGCGCGAAGTGCTGCGCAGCCAGGGCCTGGCAGTGCAGACCAAGTACCTCGGCAACGGCGACGTCGAAGTCGCCGGCCGCTTCGCCGACCAGGACAAGTTCAAGCGCGCGATCGCTTCGCGCGCGATGCAGGACGTCAACGGCGTGCGCCGGGTGATCCCGCGCGACCTCGACGAGAGCGCCCAGCCCGCGGCCGGTCCGACCGTGGCCGCGGCCGACGCCGAACCCAAGAAGCCGGTCAGCACCGCGCCGACCCGGATCGTGCAGATCGTGCGCGGCACCAACCCGCACGTGACCGACGTCGACGGCGCCGAGTACGCGGTCGGCGACGTCATGCCCGATGGCCGCTCGCTGATCGCCATCGGCGACAAGGCCTGGGCCTTGAACAAGGTCAGCGGCCAGGTCGAGGAGATCAAGGCGCAGCCGGTGACCGCGGCCGAGCAGGCCGCGATCGCCGCTGCGGCCGCGGGCGGCGTGCCGGCACCGGCCGCGACGACTGCGCCGACCGGCACGGCGGCGAGCGCCGCTGCGACCACGGCGGCACCGACGACGACCGCTCCGGCCGGCCCGACCGTGGCCAAGCCGGCGCCGGCCAAGACCCTGCCCGCGCAGCCGGCCCAGCCTGCGCCGAGCGCGGCCGGAAAGCCGGCGGCGCCCCGTTCAGCCGTGGCCGAGGCGCCCGCGCGCCCGACCGGCAACCGCCAGTAAGGACGACCACCCCCGGGTTAGCACTAGCTGGTTTCACATTCGGATCATCGGTTAAATCCAAGATCGGCTACATGCACCCTGAGTCCGACCGATCGCAGTTCCCGCATTCAGTATTCAGTGCCATCCGTAGTTCCACGCTAATCAGCGGCCTGAGCCGCTTCCTGCAGGAGAGACGTCAATGAGCAATACGATCAATCCCGGCGCCGACGCCGGTGGCCTGGTGACCACCTTCATCGCCGCGGCGAACAACAACAACAACGGCACCGCCCGCAACGGTGGCGGCGGTACGACCGCAGCCAGCGGTGGCGGCGGCAGCGGCAAGAGCTGGTACGAAGCGCTGTCGCAGGCTTGGGGCCAGACCCTCGACGCCCAGGCCTCGCGCATCACCGAGCTGTCCGGTTCGATCGGCGGCGGCGGCGACCAGCCCTCGAACATGGTCGCGCTGACCGCCGAGAGCCTGCGCATGCAGTTCGTTTCCAACAGTGCGGCGACCTCGCAGAACAGCGTCGGCGAAGCGCTGAACGCGCTGGCCAGGAAGTAATCGCGACGGCGGCGCGACGTCCGCCGCCGTTCCGAGCCGTGGTGTCGTCCGGATCGCAGGATTCGGACGGCCCGGTCCGGGACGAGCGGGCGCGAGCGGCCTTCGGCATCGCCGTGCATTTGCCCGGTGCTGCGTCGCAAGCGGTTTGTCGAGTAGTTTTGTAAAGTCATTTCTTAAAACGGACTTCACCTTTCGGGAGAAAGGGCAATGATCGAAGCCATCTCAGTCGCGGCCGAAGCCGCGCAGCCGGCAGCCGCATCGCCGGCGCAATCGCCGCAGGCCTCGGCCTACGACGTGCGCGAGTTCGCGGCGGCGTTCGACCGCGGCGCCGCGCCCACGTCCCAGGGCAGCGGCACCGCCCAGGCCGGCGCGACCGCGTCCAGCGAACCCTCGCAGGGCACGCGTGCGGTCCTGGCCGCGCTCGACAATCTCAACGGCGGCGCCGACAAGATTGATGCGGCGTCCAAGACCATGTCGGCCAATTCCGCCGACCTGACGCCGGGCGAGATGATCCAGATGACCATGCGCTGTCACGAGTTCATGTTCACCTCGCAATTGACCTCGAACGTCGCCAATCGCACTTCGGACGGCGTCCAGCAATTGTTCCGTCAGCAGTCGTAATTCCAAATCGGGGGAATGCATGGGTAGGGCGTCAGGCTTCAACGCGGTACGAGTCATGGCGGCCCTGCTGGCTTGCCTGCTGATCGTCGGCTGCACACGCACCACGCTGTACAGCCAGCTCGACGAGCAACAGGCCAACGAACTGATGGCGGCTCTGTTGGATGCCGGTATTCCGGCGGAAAAGGATCCGTCGCCGAGCAAGACCGGTTGGGAAGTGATGGTCAACCGCGGCGACATTCCGTACGCGATGCAGGTACTGACCTCGCGCGGCTTGCCGCGCGCGCAGTACCGCTCGCTCGGCGACGTGTTCAAGAAAGAGGGCTTCGCGTCGTCGGCCCTGGAAGAGAAGGCGCGCTATCTGTACGGCCTGTCGCAGGAGCTCTCGCGCACCCTGTCGCGCATCGACGGCGTGGTCGAGGCGCGCGTGCACATCGCCTTGCCCGACCGCGATCCGCTCGGCGGCAACGTGCAGGACTCCTCGGCCTCGGTGCTGGTGTTCGAGCGTCCGGGCCAGAGCCTGCGCGACCGCGAAACCGACATCAAGGTCTTCGTCAAGGACAGCGTCGAGGGCCTCGACGACGTCAACAAGGTCACGGTCAAGTTCTTCACCGTCACCGCGCCGCCGAAAGCGCACCAGGCCGGCGGGCCGTTCGCGGCCGTGCTCGGTTCGATCGATCTGAGCGTGGTCATCATCGGCGCCGGCGTGTTGGTGCTGCTGGGGATCGTGGCGTTCTTCTTCGGTCGCCTGCGTTCGCGCTTCGCTCCGGCGGCGGCCGCCGCACCGGCCTCGAACGCCCGTAGCGGGGTCTGGAACGGATGAGCGCGTCGATGGCGCTGCGGACGATCCTCACCGAGGTCGATCCGAGCTGGCACGGTGCCGGGGCCGATACCATCGATCCCGAACTGCTCGTGTCGGCGCGCCAGAGTCCGCTGGGACGCCGTCTGCTCGCGCGTTGGCTCGCCGCCGATGCGCCGGCCCTGCTCGCACCGCAGCCCGGCGAGGGCTTCGGCGCCGCCGCGCGGCGCTGGCCGCGGGTGCGCATGGCGCGGTTGGTGCGCGATCTCGGCGCGCTGGCCTATGCGCCGGCGATCCGCTCGGAAGTGCGGCGCGAACCGGTGCGCCGGCTCAAGCAGGCGCTCGACAACAGTTATCTGTTGGCGCTCGACAGCCTGGTCTGGGACGGCAAGGTCCAGGCCCAGCTCGGCGCGCAGCTCAGCGCCGAACTCGACGCCGCATTGCGCGCGTCGGAAACCGACCAATTGCTGTTCGACCTGCTCGACGGCCGCGGCCGCACCGAGCTGCGGGTGTGGGCCGAACGCCGCGACCCCGGCCTGGCCGACTGGTCGCGGCTGCTGCTGCCGCGCATCACTCATGAAGCCTCGGCCTCGCTCGGCACCCATCTGCCGCCGGAAGCGGTCGAGCGCCTGTACGCCCACCACGGCGCGCGCCCGCTGACGGCCTGAGCCGCCGCGCCGCGCATCCAATCACGGAATTCCCATGCACGCAGATCCGCTCCAGTCCGCTTCCCCGTCGTCCGCCGCATCCGCCGCGGCCACGGGCATGACGGACGGCGGCGCGCGCAGGATCGAACCGCAGCGTCCCAGCGCGACGATCTCGGTGTTCGAGCGCAAGCAGTTCGAGCGCGCGGTCGCCGGCACGGTGGTGCCGGCCAAGCAGTGGAACGCGATCGCCGAGCTCGACCAGACCCTGGCGCGGGTCAACGCGCTGTACGCCGAGGCCGGCGACGAGATCAAGCAGGCGCGAGAAGCCGGCTACGCCGCCGGCTTCGCCGAAGGCCTCGCCCGCGCCCAGCAGCAGATGGCGCAGCAGCTGGCCGACCTCAACGAACGCCGTGCGCGCGTGCTCGCCGACGCCGGCAGCCGCGTCACCGAACTGGCCTGCGCCATCGTCGCGCGCATCTCGCCGGAGTTCGACGCGCGCAGCGTGGTGCCGCCGCTGGTCATGCACGCGGTGGAGGCCGCGCAGGCCGAGCAGTTCCTGCTGATCCGCGTCCACCCGAGCGTGCGCGAGGACGTCGCCAAAGGCCTCGGCCTGGTGCGCCAGGCGCATCCGGTGGTTGGGGTGATCGAACTGGTCGACGACGAAAGCCTGGACAAGCTCAGCTGCGTCGTCGTGTCCGAAGCCGGCGAGGTGCGTGCCGGCGTGGCGCAGCAAATCGAGGCGATCCGCATCGCCCTGTCCGGCGCCGAGTACGGCGCGGAGCACACCGAATGAAACGCCGCATGGCCGTTGTCGCGATGCCCGGGCCGCGCACGCGGCTGGAGACTGCGCGATGAGCAGCCTGCCGCGCACCATCCTGCAAGCCGTGCCCGCGCCTGCCCAGCAGGACCCGCTGATCGCCGCGCTGTCGCGGGTGCAGCCGGTGGTGCGGGTGGGCAAGGTCGCCGAAGCCTACGGCACCATGATCCGCGCCACCGGGCTCAAGGCGATGATCGGCGAGCTGTGCGAACTGCGCAGCCCGCGCGACCGCAATTTCCACCTCGCCGCCGAAGTCGTCGGGGTGTCGCGCCAATACACTTTGTTGACCCCGCTCGGCGCGCTCGACGGCGTCGCCCACGACACCGAGGTCATCGCCACCGGCCGCCAGGCCTCGGTGCGCGCCGGCGACGGCCTGCTCGGGCGCATCCTCGACGCCAACGGCGAGCCTATCGACGGCCTCGGCGGGTTCGGCCCGACCGTGCAGATCCCGATCTACGCCGCCTCGCCGAATCCGCTGTCGCGCCAGCTCATCGAGCGGCCGTTCGCAACTGGCGTGCGCGCCATCGACACGGTCATGACCGCCGGCGTCGGCCAGCGCCTGGGCATCTTCGCGGTCGCCGGCGGCGGCAAGAGCACCTTGCTCGGCATGCTCGCGCGCGGCGGCGACGCCGACGTCAACGTGATCGCCCTGGTCGGCGAACGCGGCCGCGAGGTCAACGAATTCGTCCACGACAACCTCGGCGAAGCCGGGCTCAAGAAGTCGATCATCGTGGTCGCCACCTCCGACCGGCCCGCGCTGGAGCGCAGCCGCGCGGCCTGGGTCGCGACCGCCATCTCCGAGTATTTCCGCGACCGCGGCAAGCGGGTGATGCTGCTGGTCGATTCGGTCACCCGCTTCGCGCGCGCCTTGCGCGACGTCGGCCTGGCGATCGGCGAGCCGCCGGCGCGGCGCGGTTTCCCGCCCTCGGTGTTCAGCGCCTTGCCGCGCTTGTTCGAGCGCGCCGGCAACAACGACCGCGGCAGCATCACCGCCTTCTACACCGTGCTGATGGAAGGCGAGGACGGCGACGACCCGATCGCCGAGGAAGTGCGTTCGATTCTCGACGGCCACATCGTGCTGTCGCGCAAGCTCGCCGCGGCGTATCACTACCCGGCCATCGACGTGCTGACCAGCCTCAGCCGCACCATGCCGCGGGTCGCCGACGAAGCCCACCAGCGCGCCGCCGGCCAGTTGCGCAAGTACCTGGCCAAGCATCAGGACATCGAACTGCTGCTGCAGCTCGGCGAGTACAAACGCGGCAGCGACGCCGAGGCCGACATCGCCATCGAGAAGATCGAGCCGATCCGCAAGCTGCTCAAGCAGTCCTCCCACGACCTGGCCGACTATCGTCAATCGGTGGATGCCTTGCGCAAGGTGTTCGGATGAAGCGCTATCCGCTGCATACCCTGCTGCAACTGCGCTCGCACCGGGTCGAGACCGCGCGCATGCTGGTGCTGGAACGCCAGCGCCAGGTGCAGGAGCGCCGCGACGCCTGCACCCAGATTCAGGGCGAGATCAGCGCGCTCAACGACGAACGCGCCGGCCAGCGCCTGCGCCTGATGGACCCGCCGCCGCCCGGCATGCCGTGGCCGATGGCGATGACCCAGCGCGAGGCGCACATCGATCATCTCGGCGAACTCGCGCTCGCCGCGCAACAACGGCTGCTCGACGCGCAAGGCAAGCTGCGCGAAGCCGAAGCCTCGCTCGACGAGGCGCGCAAAGCGTTCTTCCGCGCCAAGGCGCGGCTGGACGCGCTGGAAAAACGCAAGGACCTGTGGCGCAAGGAACAGAACACCCTGACCGCGCGCCGCGAGGAAGCCATGAACGCCGATCTGATGCTGGCCACCCGCCAGAACACGAACGGCCCCTTCTGAACGAGGTCGCCATGAGCATCACCCGCAGCTCCTCGACGTCCGATTCCGATTCGGCCCAGCGCAGCGAATCCACGCGCCAGACCGACAAGCCCCGCGAAGCCCGGCGCGAGCCGCCGGCCGAGGGCACCGTCGACCGTTTCCGCAGCCTGATGCAGCAACGCGAAGGCAAGCTGGGCCAACTGCCCGGCCAGGAAGGGCTGGCGCGCGAGGAAGAAGCCGCGGCGATGCTGAAGAAGCAGGCGCAGGAAGGCGGCCCCGGCAACGCCAAGGCCGACGCGCGCCGCGCCGCACATGCCGGCGAGGCGCATGCCCGCACCGTCGCCGAACATTCGCGCCAGCACGGCCGGTTGGAAGAACGCAACGCCGGCAGTGGCCAGGAGCAGGGCCGGCAGGAGCTCGCGAGCCTGCCGCCGGCCGAGGCCTCGGCGATGTGGCAGGCGCAACTGGCGATGCGCGACGCGGCGACCCAGACCCAGCCGAGCCAGCCGAATTCGAACGCGGCCGCGTTCGCCGACCTGATCGAGCGCCACGTGCGCCAGCTTGCGGTCGGCGAGGGCGCCGCCGGCGGCGAGGAAGGCCAGGTTTTGCTGCGGCTCGCCGACAGCACCTTGCCCGGCACCGATCTGCTGCTGACCAAGACCGCCGACGGCTGGCAACTGCGCGCCGACGTGCGCTCGCGTTCCAGCTTCGATGCGATCCGCGACGCCAGCCCCGAGCTGATGCGCCGCTTCGCTTCGCGCAACCTCGGCCAGCTCAGCATCGACCCGCATTTCCACGACTGAGCCGATGCCCGTTCGTGCCCGGCAGGCCGTGAGCCTCCCCGGGTGCGGAGCGGGCCGGGAGATCTCGCTCATGGACCGCCGCATGGCCACCCACACCACCGTCACCGTCGGCGCCGCCGCGCTCGCCTTGCTGCTGCTCGCCGCCTCATCGGGCGAGGCGCGTGCGCAGGATAACGCGCCGTTGATCGACGGCGTCGGCGCCTATACCCATTCGCAGATCATGCGGCACCGCGGCGACGAGGCGGCCACGCCGGCCAATAAAGCGGGCGATAAACCGGCGCCGACCCAGCGCGCCGGCAAGCGCGCGCCGCTCGGCCTCGACAGCCTGACCTTCTCGCCGACGCCGACGGTGACGAAAGCGCTCAACGCCGCCTTCGCCGACAGCCTGACCGGGCGAAGGCCGACCCTCGACCACGCGACCTTGCGCGGCATCGATGCCGAGTTCGTGCGCAATCCGCGCTTCCGCGAATCGCTGGCGCGCCAGCTCGGCGGCGACCGCGAGCGGGTCCTGCTCGCCCTGCAGTCCGGGCGCCTGCAGGCGCAGTTCCAGCGGCGTCTGGCCGAACACGGATATTCGAGCCGCAACCTCGGCGACGTCATCAACGCCTTCATGATCGATGGCTGGACCGTGGTCAACGACGGCGCGCGCAGCGACCACGGCGCCGCCTTCGCGGTGCTGCGGCAACGCCTCAGCGACAGCCTCGCGCGCGGCGAGCCGATGACCACGATGGAGCGCAGCCGCATGCAGGAAGCGGCCGAGCTGTACGGCCTGGTCGCGACCCTGGCCGCGGCGGCCTGGCAGAACGCGAGCAGCCCGGCCGAGCGCGCCAGCCTGCGCGACGGCGTCAACGCCATCGGCCATGGCATCGGCATCGATTTCCGCCGCGTCGCCCTGACCGACCGGGGCTTCGCGCCTCGGCGTTGAGCCGGGGCGCCCGATCATGTCGCGCATCCACGCCTCATCGCCGTGCGCCTCGCGCCCCACCCTGGGGATGCTCCCAGGCTTCCGCGTTCGCGGGCATCGCCGATACTCGATGCCCCCGGCTCGCTCGGCTTCGCTCGCTCGTCGTCGTCCGCCGCCGCGACCGACGAGAGATGTCCGTCAAAGATCGGCGCGTTGCCGCTACCGGAGCGTCGCGCGCGCAGTGTCTACTGATTCGTTATCGCCATCACCGCCATCGTTGCGACAGGAGAGTCCGATGTCCCAGCCCTTCACCCCGACCCAGGAACAGCGCGAGCAGATGTTCGCCGACTTCGAGGCCCTGTTGAACGAACAGTCCGGCATCGACGCGGCCGACCGCGACGCGCTGTTGCACCATTTCGCCCGCGCGCTGGACGAAGCCAAGCCCAGCGACGCGGCCGATCCGCAGGCGCTGATGGCCAACCTCAGCCAGACCCTGGACCTGTTGCAGGAAAACCGCATCATCCAGCCCGGCGATCGCGACGGCCTGACCAAGGCCTTCGAGGAGCCGCTCAAGGACCCGAAGGTGCAGCGCGCGCTCGAGTTCAGCCAGCGCAGCCAGCGCGATGGCGAAGAGAAGGCGCGGCAGTGGCTGGAGACCCAGCCCGACTTCGAGGACGAGGCTTCGGCGAACAGCGGCGGATCGACGCCGGCGCCGCCGCCGACCGGCCTGCCTTCGTCGCTGGGGATCAAGAAACCGGTCAAGACCTACCGCTGAATCGGCGCCGCCGGCGACGCGGGGTGAGGGCGTTCACAAATCTTGCGAAAACGCCCCGCCGCAACGGTTTCGCCCTAGGGAACGCCCCAGCTATACAGCCTTGCGGCGATCCCGATAATTCATCTACAGGCTTACCAATCCCGCTACCGCAGGCGATCTGACCGGGGCGGCTGATCTACCCAAAAACCAGGGAGAGCGTCATGTCGGACAACAACACCATCAACAGCCAGTACGCCCAGTTGTCGCAGCAGAACATGATCGACAGCGCAGGCGTCGACGAGGCCGGTAACAGCAAGCGCGGTGGTCGTTCCGGCGCCGCCGGCGGCGGTTGGCTGGTGGCGTTCGCCACGGCGATGGGCGCGCTCATCGAGAAGGCCGGCCAGTCGCTGATGGACAAGGCTGAAGCGATCGGCGACAAGCCGACCGCTGCCGACTCCACCGAGCTGACCGTGCAGAGCCAGATGTACTCGATGTTCATCAACGCCGTCAGCACCGCGTTGAAGACCATGGGCGAAGCGCAGGGCGCGATGGCCAAGCGCAACTAAGCCGTACACGACCTCGGTCGTACGAACGCCAGGCCTCGCGGCCTGGCGTTTTCGTTTGTGCGGTCGGGAGGCGTCGCCGTCGAGGCGCCGGGTCATGGGGTCCAGGTTGTGGTGGCAAGCCCTGCACTTGCTTGAAAGGGAACGCGCCTTCCCCTGTAGGAGCGGCGCGAGCCGCGACCCAGGGATGCGCAGGGATAACGATGCCGTCGTCATTCGTCGAAGCGGTGCGCTTTAGCAGGGTAGGAGCGGCGCGAGCCGCGACCGTGGGGCTTCAAGCTGGCACGGCCCTTTCGATGTCGTCGCCCTGGCCCTGCCTTGGCTGCTGCCGCTGCTGTGCGTAGCTTTGCACTAGCGAAGGCAAACGAAGACCCGGAGGGCGGCGCGCAGGGATGCGGGCCGTTTTTCATCGGGACAGGGATGTCCCGTATGTAGATCCCTGCGTTGGCGTCGAGCGCGCGGGCCTGTGATTCAAAGAAAAGGGCTCTCCCTGCAAGGGCACAAGCCGGGTCTTCTCTTAACCGGCAAGGCGGCAAAGCAGATCAAAATCGAAGCCGCCGCAGGATTCCGTAACCAACGCCGACGGCTGAGCTAGCGCGGTCGCGACTTGCGTCGCTGCTACCCTCGCTCCGGCCGGATGCGACGCGGAATCAAGACATCATGGTCCGGCTTCAAGGGTAGGAGCGACGCAAGTCGCGACCACGTCCCGTCGGCCTCCGGCGCAGCCTTCAAGCAAGAGCAAAGCTTCCGTCCGCTGACGCGGCCGGGTTACTTTCTTTTGCTAAGCCCAAAAGTCCCACAGGGAGTTCCTTCGGTCAAAGGTAACCAAAGAAAAGGGCTCTCCTTGCAAGGGCACAAGCCCGCACGAGCGATGCATACGCGGGGATGCTCCAGACAGGCCATCCATGGCCTGCTTGCGCACGGCCCGCATCCTTGCGGGCCGCCCTACGGGTCTTCTCTTAACCGGCAAGGCGGCAAAGCAGATCAAAATCGAAGCCGCCGCAGGATTCCGTAACCAACGCCGACGGCTGAGCTAGCGCGGTCGCGACTTGCGTCGCTCCTACCCCGGCGAAAGCATGCCGCTTCGATGGATGACATCGGCCTTGCCGCGTCTGCGCGTGCCTTGGTCGCGGCTCGCGCCGCTCCTACCCTTGCGAAGGCATGTCGCTTCGACGAATGACGACGGCTTTGTCGCCTCTGCGCGTCCGGCGGTCGCGACTTGTGTCGCTGCTACAGGGACGGCCCATAACCGACATCGGCATCGGCGCGACTACGTCCGCAACGGCGCCGCTACACCCGCCGTCGTCGCAATCGGCTCGGCCCGCCCGCCGTCTCAGCCGGGGCGATTCAACCGCCGCCCCAACCACCAGGCGCCGGCCGCGACCGTCACCCCTAAGAACAGGGCGAGGCCGCTGACGCCCGGAGTCGCGCGTTCGCTGACGAACTCACCGCCCGGCAACAGGATGATGACCGCCATGGCCAGGCAGGCGTAGGCGACCACGGTCAGCACCCAGAACAGCCACTGCAGCGCGCGCAGCACTTCGCGGCTGGGTTCGGCCTCGTGGCTGGTGCGATGGGTGCCGCCGCGACCGAGCGCCCACAGCCAATAGGTCAGCGAGGCGTTATCGACCTTGGCGCCGCGACGCAGCGGGCGCCGGTAGGGGCTGTCGGCATACACGGCATTGTTCAGCGGGCCGTCGTTGCGCATCAGGTTGAGGCGGTCGTTGGCCAACGGCAGGTTGCGCGGGTCGTTCGGCGCGGCGTTGACCATCAGCGGCACCACCGTCGGCGCCACGATGCTCTCGCTCGCAGGTGCGGCGACGTTGGCCGGCACCACGTTCGGCGGCGTGCTCAGGCGCTGCATCATCGACAACTGATTGAGCAGGTTCTGCTGCGCGAGCAAGGACTCGCTGTACAACGCGCTGGTCATCGGTGCGGCCAGCACCGCGTTCGGCGTCGCCACGGGTACCGCGAGCGCCGGCGCCGCCGCATAGGTGACCTGCGCCGGCAGGCCGGCGTTGGTCGCCGCGGCCACGCTCGGGTTGCCGAGCAGCGCGGTCTGTACGCCGGAAGGCTGCATGGTCATCGCGCTGCCGGGCACCGCATCGGCCGACACCGGCCGGTTCAAGGCCGGCTGCAGCCCGGCGCTGTTGCCGAGCGCGCGTTCGGACAAGGTCGGCGGCGGGTATTGGGTGATCTGGTTGAACGCGGTCTGGGTGTTGCCGCTCGACTGCATCGACTGGCCGGGCAACAAACGGCTCGGATAGGCGGCGATCTGGTCGTCCATCGCCGAACCGGAACTGACCACGTTCGGAGTGTTGTGCGGGCGGTCGTGCTCGGTCGAGCTGGGCGTGGTGCCGGACGGCGGCGTGACCGGACTGGTATCGCCGCCGTGATGGTTATCGACACCATTGCCGCCGGCGTTCGAGTCGCCGCCGTTGTACGGTTTCTCCAGGCCGGGCGGGCCGTCGCCGCTCAGACCCGGCGGCGAGCCGGGACCGTGGTGATCGTCGCCGCCGAGGCCGGGCAGGCCCAGGCCGAGCGGATCGTGGCCATGACCATGGCCACCGCCCAGGCCGGGGAAGGACGGGCGGTTGCCGCCCGGAAATCCGGGGAAATTCGGAAAACCCGACATGGGCGTTCTCCCAGCAGAAACCTCGCACCGGATCGATAGCGCGCTTTGGGAAATTAATCCGCCCTGCCGCCCGGGGCATCCTCGGGCCGACCCTAGGTGCTCGGTGCCGGCGCATGTGGGGCGGTGCGCGGCGGGCGACGCCGCGGCAACGACGCTGCGCTCGGCGAATCGCGGGCGCGGCGATGACCTGCCAGACTTCGCTTGCTTCGCCGCACGCGCGATTCGGCAAGAGATTCGACGGCGTCTTCCTGCGGCGTCGCCAATGCCGCGTGCGCGATCTCGATCGCGACGGCGCGGCATTGCAGCCGCATCGAGATCGCGGCACTCCACGCCGGCCTGCGATCGCCGCACAAACATGGCAACGCAGGCGTCTTTCGCCTGCAAATCCTCTTGTTGCCGTCGTAGTTCTCGGCGAGACTAGTCGCGCAATCTCTACGTCGCGGCGCAACGCCGCGATGCGATCGCAGCACCATCCCTCTGCCGTAAACCCCAACCAGGAACTTCAATGAGCCGACTGCCCGGCCTCGATCTGCTGCGCGCGATCGCGATCGTATGGGTGATGTTTTTTCATGCCGCCGGTGCCGGACTCGGCTCGCCTTACGGCCCGATGTCGGAATTCGGCTGGATGGGGGTGGACTTGTTCTTCGCCCTCAGCGGTTATCTGATCGGCTGGCAGGTGCTCAAGCCGCTGAGCCGCGGCGAACCGCTGCGCTGGGGCGATTTCTATCTGCGCCGCGCCATGCGCGTGTTGCCGGCGTTCTGGGTGGTGATCGCGCTGTACCTGCTGGTGCCCGAGTTCCGCGAGCGCCCCGGCATGCAGCCGGCCTGGCAGTTCCTGAGCTTCACCGTGAACCTGCTGATCGACTACCAACACAACAAGGCGTTCTCGCATGCCTGGTCGTTGTGCGTGGAAGAGCATTTCTATCTGGTCTTTCCATTGCTCGCATGGTGGCTGACGCGGCGCCCTGCGTTGTGGAAAACCCTCGCGCTCGGCGTGCTGCTGGTGGCCGGCGGCATGGCCTTGCGCGCCTGGGTCTGGCAGCTGAGCCTGCCCGACGGCAGCGTGGCTTGGGTCGAGCGGGTCTACTACCCGACCTGGATGCGTCTGGACGGCTTGCTCGCCGGGGTCATGCTGGCGGCGATCCGCGCCTATCGTCCGTCGTGGTGGTCGGCGATGATGCAGCGCTCCGGCATGTTGCTCGCGTTCGGCCTGGCCGGCGTCGCCGCGGCGATCTGGCTGTCGCAGAATCGCCTGGGTTTGCAGGCCTCGGTGTTCGGTTTCCCGGTGGTTTCGTTCGGGCTGGCTTTGTTGGTCGCGGCCGCGGCCTCGGAGCAACGTTGGAGCGGGCGTGTGCGCGTGCCCGGCGCGGCCTGGCTGGCTGCGGCCTCGTTCAGCCTCTACCTGACCCACAAGCAGATGTTCGGCCTGGTTTCGCGCCACTACGGCGAGTCGCTCGACGGCCACGGCCTGCTCGCCTTCGCCGCGTATGCCACCGCGGCCCTGCTTGCTGGCGCGGCCCTGCATTACGCGGTCGAACGGCCGTTCCTGCGCCTGCGCGACCGCATGCTGCAAAGGCGCGACGGCCAAGGCGAGGCTCAGGTGCCGGCGCCGGGCGCCGCGCTGCCTTCCGTGCAGAGCTGAGGCGGTGGACGCATCGGTCGGAGGGCACCTCCCCAGTCCTGTTCATCGGTGGGCGATGCCTGAGGTGTGACTTTCGTCATGTTTCGAGCATCCCGGCTATGGCCTAAGGTGGGGAAAGCGCTCCGGACCGCGTTCGGGATAAGGAGAGTTCCGGAATCGTCGGCCGGCGATGCAGATCGCAGACGGCGAATCCGGACCGGTCCGTCCATGCATCCCCCGGCGTGGGCGCCTACAGTCCAGTGGCCCGGTGTGTCCGTGGCCGATGTGCTCGAAGCGGGCCTTGCCCGTCGTTGCCAGAGGGGTGTGAACGATGCATCGAACCCGTGCCGAACTCGACGGCGATCTGTGCCAGCTGCGTGCCGCCTTGCCGATGTGGCGGCGACAGTGGCGCGACGATGCGGTGTTCTGGCCGCGCGTCGACAGTCTCGTCGAACGTTTGTTGACGGTGACGCCGCGCCCCGAGCGCGGTCATGTGGTGTCCAACATCAATCGGATGCTGGCCTCGCAGGGCTTGCAGCACGCGCCGTACGAATAAGGTCGGCGAATAAGGCCGGCGCGCACCGCCGTCGCGGCTGCGACGGTGCCCGCGGCTATCTGATCAATTCGTCGAGCAAGGCCGCGACCCGCGCGGCATAAGCGTTAGGCGCAAAGCGCTGGGCGAAGGCGCGGCGCTGTTCGGCATTGCCGTCGATCGACTCGCGACCGAGCTGGATCATCAACCGGGTCAGCATCGGCCGGTCGTGCGGATCGAAGCGCGGCATGTCGCCGGGCGCGACTTCTTCCAGCGCGCTGCCTTCGGCGACCGCGACCGGCGTGCCGGCAGCGAGCGCTTCCAGCACCGGCAGGCCGAAGCCTTCCGCATACGAGGGCTGCCACAGGCGCTCGGCATCGAGGTACAAGCGCGCCAGGCCTTCGTCGTCGACCTCGTCGAACCAGTGCACGCCGTTGAGCCGGCGCAGTTCCGGCGCGACGTCGGCGGGCGCGCCGACCACGGCCACGTCCGGCGTGTCGTAATGCTGGCGACGCGCGTCGAGCCAGGCGCGCAGGAACAGATCGGCGTTCTTGCGCGGTTCGCGGGTGCCGACCAACAACCAGTAACGCGGCGGCAAGGCGAGCGGCAGTCTGCTGCGGTCGGCCGGCGGCGGCAGCGGCGCGACCGCATCGGGCAGCACGTAAAGCTTGTGCGCATGCGCCGGGTACAAGCGTCCGCATTCGGCGGTGGTGTAGCGCGACGGGGTCCAGATCGCGTCGGCGTTGGCGATCGCGTGGCCGATCCGGGTCTGGTCGATCAACCGCGTGGCCAGGGCGCGCCATGGCGAGGTGCGCGGACGGCGCAGCGTCAGCCGGAACAGGTCGTGCAGCAACAACACCTGGCGCACTTCGGCCGGCTTGCGCCACAGCGGTAGGCCGCCGTCGGCGGTGGCGATGTAGACGTCGATTTTTTCCCGGCGCAACGCGGCCGGCAGGAAGCCGGCGTCGTAATGCCAGCGGTCGCGCAGGCCGGGGTCGTGGTCGAGCGGCAGCGGCGCATCGTCGCTGACCGCGATGGCGCGATGCGGATGATCGGCCGGCGCGGCGGTGAACAGTACCGTGTCGATGCCGGCGCGGCCGCGCAACGCGTGTTCCAGGGCCAGCACCTGGTGCCCGGCGGACGTCGTCGGGGCGGCGGTGGCGGCGCGATAATCCAGGCCTATGCGCACGACATGCGCCTCGCTGCCGAGCGCGGCATGGGCCGCGCCGATGCGATGGCGACGGCATCGGCCGTCGCTCGCGCACAGGCAACGATCGCGTTGGAGTACGAATGCTTCATCGGGATCCCGCAAGGCCCTGGGCCAGACCACTAACGGGATTGCAGCCGGATCGACGCTTCCCACTTAGTGCCGTTTAATGTGATTAACATCACGTTTATTATGTGATGCAAGTAGACATAATTGACCCGGTCGATTGAATCGTTCATGAAAACGATGAACGAAAACACTGCTTCCCCGTTCAGCTAAACGCGCTTTCGCGATGCAGCGGCCATGCGGCTTGACAGCCTTGGCCTGCGGCTTTATCAACGGATCAGTTATTTAACCTTTCGGTTCATAGAATGTCCGTCGATTCGCTCAATGCGACCTTCGCCGCCCTGGCCGATCCGACCCGGCGCGCGATCCTGGCCCGGCTCGCCCACGGCGAGGCCGGCGTGACCGAGCTGGCCAAGCCCTTCGCCATGAGCCTTCCGGCGATCTCCAAGCACATCAAGGTGCTCGAGCGCGCCGGCCTGATCGCGCGCAGCCGCGAGGCGCAATGGCGGCCATGCCGGCTCGAGACCGAGCGTCTGCAGGAAGTCTCCGGTTGGCTCGATCGTTACCGGCAGATCTGGGAGCAGCGCCTCGACCGCCTCGACGACTACCTCGTGCAGTTGCAGGCGACCCAAGCCGGTCGCGACGACAGGCAAAAGCGCGCAGACCAGGACGATGGAAACCGTTCCGACTGACGCCACCTGCCGATCGCGCCATGCAGGCCGCGAGCGGAGCGTCCGCCGCCATGGCTGACACCGGCGCGAACGGCCGCAAGGGCCATGGCGCGGCCGACCTCGCGCCTGCGTCGGCGACGCCGTGCTGCGGCCTGCCCAGCCCCTTGGCGAGCGCCATCCGCAGCACCGTCCGCATACCGGCTCATGCCGGCGCGTCTGCGCCAACTGCGGCGCCGCCGACCGTGCAGCGCGAAGACGGCGAGTCGGGGCCGGCTTCGATCCGCTAAGCGCCGGTGTGGCGCCGACACCGCGCCGAGAGGCGCTCCTGCCGCATCGCAGCGCGCCGCGCGATACGAAACGGCGCAGCGAGCGCACGACTTCGGCGCATCGCAACGATGCGATGCATCAAACGCCATCGGCGATGCCCTGCGAAGCTGGCGTCATGGCCGGCGCGGCATCCGCCGTCTGCGGTCCCGCGAACACCCACCCGACATCCATCCGGCCAGCCGGGCTTTGCGCGCCGATCCCGTGCCGGCGCGCCGTTCGCGGCCCGTCGTGCCCCGCGCCGGCGGGCCGTGGCTTTTGCCGTCGCCGCCGGCCTGCAGGCCCTGTCGATTTACCCACGCGCCGTTCGTCGTCCTCATGAGAGCCGCCTCCCGGCCGCTCGCCCGCGAGGAACCGACGATGAAATTCATGCTGATAGTCAAAGCCGACCGCGACAGCGAGGCCGGGGTATTGTCCGATCCGGCCCTGTTGAGTGCGATGGGCGCCTATAACGAGGAATTGGTCCGGGCCGGCGTGCTGCTGGCCGCCGAAGGCCTGCATCCGAGCGCGAAGGGCGTGCGCGTGCAGTTCGACGGCGTTTCGCGCCGGATCGTCGAGGGCCCGTTCGCTTCGACCGAGGAACTGGTGGCCGGGTTCTGGCTGATCCAGGCGCGTTCGCTCGCCGAAGCGGTCGAATGGGTCAAGCGGGTGCCCCATCCGCAGGGCGTGCAAGCGCAGATCGAGATCCGCCAGGTCTACGACCTGGCCGATTTCGGCGAAGCCCTGAGCCCGGAACTGCGCGCCGCCGAAGAGCGCATGCGCGACCAGGTCGCGACCTGGTCCAACTGATCGGCGCGTGTCGATTTCTCTCGTGCGGGTTCGTCGTTGAGACAAGACCGGCCGCTACGGTCGCCAGCCACGCGACAGCCATGCCCACTTGCCACAGCGCCCGTCTCACCCTGTTCAAGCGCCACCCTCCCAACCAGGACGACTACGCCATGCAACTGACCACCTATCTGTCCTTCAACGGCGACTGCCGCCAGGCCTTCGAGTTCTACAACAAGACTCTCGGCGGCAAGATCACCGACATGATGCCGTTCCGCGACCATCCCGGCTGCGAAGGCCTGACCGAGCAGGACCGCGACAAGATCATGCACGCGCGTTTCGAGCTCGACGGCTTCGCCCTGATGGGCACCGACGCCACCGTCATGTATCCGTACAAGGGCGTGACCGGCGCGCACGTCGTCGTGTCCTTGAACGACCCGGCCGAGGCCAAGCGCATCTACGACGCGTTCGCCGACGGCGGCAAGATCGAAATGCCCTTGCAGGAAACCTTCTGGGCACTGTCCTACGGCATCGTCAGCGACCGCTTCGGCGTGCCGTGGATGATCAATTGCGAAAAGGCCGCCTGACCGCTTGAAGGGGTAGGGGCGGCGCGCGCCGCGACCGCGGCACAGCATTCGCTAGCGAAGGCTGCGATTCGAGCCGCTCTTAAGGGTAGGAGCGGCGCAAGCCGCGACCGCGCAATCGCATTCGCCGGCGAAAGGCCGCGGTGCCGACCGTTGCGGCCCGGGACGATTCCATCGGACCTCGCAACTTTCGCCGGAGGTCGCTGGATCACGGTCGCGGCTCGCGCCGCTCCTACCCAAGGCGGCGATGCGGTCGCGCCCCGGGAACACGCCGCTCCCACCCTGAAGCGGCCGCATCGGCCTCGTCCTTCGCCCTTGCATCGGCGTGCGCGAGGTGGTCTGATCCTTGGCCGTGACGGCCATCGATACTCACCGTGCCATCGACGCCGTCTGGCGCATCGAATCGGCCAAACTCATCGCCGGACTGACGCGCATGGTGCGCGATGTCGGTCTGGCCGAAGAACTCGCCCAGGATGCGCTGGTGGTCGCGCTCGAGCGCTGGCCCGAGACCGGGGTGCCCGACAATCCGGGCGCCTGGCTCATGCAGACCGCGAAAAACCGCGCGATCGACCGGCTGCGGCGCAAGAAGCTGCTCGACCGCAAGCACGAGGAAATCGGGCGCGAGATCGAGGCCAGCCAGGACGAGGTCGAGGACGCGTTCTTCGACAAGCTCGACGACGATATCGGCGACGACCTGCTGCGGCTGGTATTCATTTCCTGCCACCCGGTGCTGTCGACCGAAGCGCGCCTGGCCCTGACCCTGCGCCTGCTCGGCGGCCTCACCACCGACGAGATCGCGCGCGCCTTCCTCGCTGCCGAGCCGACCATCGCCCAGCGCATCGTCCGCGCCAAGCGCACCCTGGCCGAAGCGCAGGTGCCGTTCGAAGTGCCGCGCGGCGAAGAGCTGGCGCAGCGCCTGGCCTCAGTGCTCGAAGTCATCTACCTGATCTTCAACGAAGGCTATTCGGCCACCGCCGGCGACGACTGGATGCGTCCGGGCCTGTGCGAGGACGCGCTGCGCCTGGGCCGCATCCTGGCCGGCCTGATGCCGAACGAATCGGAAGTGCACGGCCTGGTCGCGCTGATGGAAATCCAGGCCTCGCGTTCCGGCGCGCGCACCGCGCCCGACGGCACCCCGATCCTGTTGCTCGACCAGGACCGCGCGCGCTGGGACCGGATTCAGATCCAACGCGGATTGAGCGCGCTGGAGCGCGCGATCCGCCTCGGCGGCGCGCAGCGGCCTTATGCCTTGCAGGCCGGGATCGCCGCCTGCCATGCCAGCGCGCCGACCGCGCGGGACACGCCGTGGCCGCGCATCGCTGCGCTGTACCAGCAACTCGCGGTGCTGACGCCGTCGCCGGTGATCGAACTCAATCGCGCCGTGGCCTTGTCGATGGCGTTCGGCCCGGCCGCCGGCCTGGAGCTGGTCGACACGCTGATCGACGAGCCCTCGCTCAAGCACTACCACTTGCTGCCGACGGTGCGCGGCGACCTGCTGTTCAAGCTCGGCCGGCGCGAGGAAGCGCGCGCCGAGTTCGAACGCGCCGCGTCGATGACCCGCAACGTGCGCGAACGCGAATTGCTGCTCGCGCGCGCGGCCGAAAGTAGTTGAGGCCGCTGCTCAGGTAGCTGTTGCCGGGACGGTCGCGTCCTCGCAGCGCTGGCGAACTCAGTCCTCGGCGATCAAGCGTTCGATCAGCGCCGCGAGTGTCGCCGCGGCGTCGGCTTCCTCGATGCGCCCGCGCGTCATCTCGCGCGACAAGGCATCGCCTGCACCGATGATGGCGACGCAGCGGCGCAGCAACTCATCGGCCGGCAACGCCGCCGCGAACGGTGCGAGCAGATCGCGATAGAAGCTGACGTAGCCTTCGACCAGTTCCTGCTGGAACTTCTCCATTTCCTCGTCGCCGGCGAGCGCGGCGTTGATCGCGTGGCATTCCGGCCCGGCGGTGCGGAAGCAACTCATATAGCTCTCGCCGAGCAGGCGCGCGACGTCGTGCAGGCGATGCGGGGTGCGTTCGAAATCGCGCCGCACCACCGCGTTCTGGCGGTCGTCGATCTGCTTGTACAGGGCGATCAACAAGCCCGAGCGAGTGCCGAAATGTTCGTAGGCGATCGGCTTGCTGACCCCGGCGCGTTCGGCGAGGTAGCCCAGGGTCAGGGCATCGGTGCCTTGCTCGCGGACGATGCCCATCGCCGTTTCGAGCAACTGCTCGCGACGTTCGGCCTTGGGCAGGCGTTTGGCGGGGGTGTCGGTCATGGAGCGATCTCTGGCGGGGCCGGTGGTGGGTGCGTCGAAGAAAAGCGCTTGACAGCCTGGGCAGGAGTGTATCTTACTATTAGTAACTTACCAATCGTAGCTTGTGCCGCCGCCCGCCGGGCGAGCCACAGGCCGCCCCCAGGAGCTTGGATCATGAACGCAATTGCCAGCAAACCCGTCCTCATCGTCGGCGGTTCCGGCGTCGTCGGCGCCCAGGGCGCGCAGGCGCTGCGCCGCCTGCAGCCGGACCTGCCGATCGCCATCGCCGGCCGCGACCTGGCCAAGGCGGCCAAGGTCGCGGCCGAGGTCGGCCGAGCCGAAGCGGTGCGGGTCGACCTGGAGCGCGCCGATCTCGGCCTGGGCGATGAATCCCGCTATGGCGCCGTCGTCGTGTTCGTCAAGGACGACAGCCTCAACACGCTCAAGTACGCCCAGCGCCACGGCCTGCCCTACGTCAGCACCTCCAGCGGCTCGTTCGAGATCGCCCCGGAAGTCGCGCGCCATCTGCGCCATCCCGGGCGTTCGCCGATCCTGCTGGCGAGCCATTGGCTGGCCGGCACCGCGACCTTGCCGGCGCTGCATTTCGCCCGCGAGTTCCGCCGTCTCGACCGCATCGTGATCTCGGCCCTGCTCGACGAGCAGGACATGGGCGGCCCGGCCGCGGCCGCCGACTACGAACGCCTGACCACCGCCGCCGCGGCGCAGATCCTCGAGCGCGGGCGTTGGCGCTGGGTGCGCGGCGAGGAGGCCGCAACCACCTTCGCCAGCGTCGACGGCACCGTGGTGGAAGCCGCGGCGTATTCGCCGATGGACGTGGTCAGCCTGGCCGCGGCGACCGACGCGCATTCGATCCGCCTCGACATGGCCCTGGGCGAAAGCGCGAGCCGGCGCCGCGGCGAGGCCTTCTCGACCGAGATCGTGATCGAGCTGGAAGGCGAGCGTCACGACGGCAGCCATGCGCGCACCCGCCACGAACTGGTGCACCCACAAGGGCAGGCGCCGATGACTGCGCTCGGCATCGCGCTCGGCGTCGAGCGCCTGCTCGGCCTCGCCGGCGGCGAGGCGGTCGCGCCGGGCCTGTACACGCCGGACCTGTTGATCGATCCGGCCTACCAGCTGGCGCAACTGCAGGCCTTCGGCGTGCAGGTGGCGCAACGGCCGGCCGTCGAGATCCGCGCCGCCGCCTGACGCCACGTCGCCGTCGCTGCTCGTCACGCAGCGACGGCCGACCGCAAACCACTCCATCCCCGGCCGACGTCCTGGCGACGTCGGTTGCGACCGCTTGCGGCCTCGCGCCGCACCCAGGACTCCGTCATGGATTTCTCGCGTTTCTTCATCGACCGTCCGATCTTCGCGGCGGTGCTGTCGATCCTGATCTTCGCCGCCGGCCTGATCGCGATCCCGCTGTTGCCGGTCAGCGAATACCCCGACGTGGTGCCGCCGACCGTCGTGGTGCGCGCGGTCTACCCCGGCGCGAACGCCAAGGTCATCGCCGAAACCGTGGCCACGCCGCTGGAGGAAGCGATCAACGGCGTCGAACGCATGATGTACATGAAATCGGTGGCCGGCTCCGACGGCGTGCTCGTGGTCACCGTCACCTTCAAGCCCGGCACCGATGCCGACCAGGCCCAGGTGCAGGTGCAGAACCGGGTCAGCCAGGCCCTGGCGCGCCTGCCCGAGGACGTGCGGCGGCAGGGGATCACCACCCAGAAGCAGTCGGCCACCCTGACCATGCTGGTGCACTTGATCTCGCCCGAGGGCAAGTACGACTCGTTGTACCTGCGCAACTACGCGACCTTGAAGCTCAAGGACGAACTCGCGCGCCTGCCCGGCGTCGGCCAGATCCAGATGTTCGGCAGCGGCGACTACGCGATGCGGATCTGGCTCGACCCGAATCGCATCGCCGCGCGCGGCCTGAGCGCGAGCGACGTGGTGCGGGCGATCCGCGAACAGAACGTGCAGGTCTCGGCCGGCCAGCTCGGCGCCGAGCCGATGCCGAACCGCAGCGAGTTCCTGATTCCGATCAACGCCCAGGGCCGGTTGCACAGCGAAGCCGAGTTCGGCGCCGTCGTGATCAAGCGCGGCGCGGACGGCGAGCTGGTGCGGCTGTCCGACGTGGCCCGCATCGAACTCGATGCCGGCGACTACAGCCTGCGCGCCCAGCTCGACAACCAGGATGCGGTGGCGATCGGCCTGTTCGAAGCGCCCGGCGCCAACTCGATCGGCCTGTCGAACGCGGTGCGCGCCCGCATGAGCGAGCTTGCGCAAACCTTCCCGCCCGGGCTGGAATACCGCATCGTCTACGACCCGACCGTATTCGTGCGCGACTCGATCAAAGCGGTGGTGACGACGTTGCTGGAAGCGGTCGCCCTGGTCGTGCTGGTGGTGATCCTGTTCCTGCAGACCTGGCGCGCCTCGATCATTCCGCTGCTGGCGGTGCCGGTGTCGGTGGTCGGTACCTTCGCCGCGTTGTACCTGCTCGGTTTCTCGATCAACACCTTGAGCCTGTTCGGCCTGGTGCTGGCGATCGGCATCGTCGTCGACGACGCGATCGTGGTGGTGGAAAACGTCGAGCGCAACATCGAGGAAGGCCTGACCCCGCTCGCCGCGGCGCATCAGGCGATGAAGGAAGTGTCCGGCCCGATCGTCGCGATCGCGCTGGTGTTGTGCGCGGTGTTCGTGCCGATGGCGTTCCTGTCGGGCGTGACCGGCCAGTTCTACAAGCAGTTCGCGGTGACCATCGCCATCTCGACGGTGATCTCCGCGATCAACTCATTGACCCTGTCGCCGGCCTTGGCGGCGAAACTGCTCAAGCCGCATGGCGCGGCGAAGGATGCGCCGACGCGTTTGATCGACCGTCTGTTCGGCGGGTTGTTCCGTCCCTTCAACCGCTTCTTCGCATCGAGCTCGCACCAGTACCAGGGCGCGGTTTCGCGCGCGCTGGGCAAGCGCGGCGCGGTGTTCGTGGTGTATGCGGTGTTGCTGGTCGCGACCGGCCTGATGTTCAAGGCAGTGCCGGGCGGTTTCATCCCGACCCAGGACAAGCTCTATTTGATCGGCGGGGTGAAACTGCCGGAAGGCGCCTCGCTCGCTCGCACCGATGCGGTGATCCGCAAGATGAGCGCGATCGCGATGTCGACCGAAGGCGTGTCGGCCTCGGAAGGCTATCCTGGCCTGAACCCGCTGCAGTTCACCAACACGCCCAACACCGGCACCCTGTTCTTCGAACTCGACGGCTTCGGCCAGCGCGAGCGCAGCGCCGAGGCGATCAACGCCGAGCTCAACGAGAAATTCGCGGCCTTGCAGGAAGGCGCGGCGTTCTCGTTCATGCCGCCGCCGATCCTCGGCCTCGGCGCCGGTTCGGGCTATGCGCTGTACATCCAGGATCGCAGCGGGCAGGGCTACGGCGAGCTGCAGAACGCACTCAACGGCTTGAGCGGCGCGGTCGCGCAGACCCCGGGCATGGGTTATCCGATCAGCACCTACCAGGCCAACGTGCCGCAACTCGACGCGTGCGTCGACCGCGCCAAAGCCAAGGCCCAGGGCGTACCGCTCGACGAGTTGTTCGATACCTTGCAGACCTACCTGGGCTCGGCCTACGTCAACGACTTCAACCGCTTCGGCCGCACCTACCAGGTGATCGCACAGGCCGACGGCGCGCACCGCGACAGCGTCGAGGACATTGCCAACCTGCGTGTACGTAACGTCGACGGTGCGATGGTGCCGCTCGGCTCGATGGTCAGCCTGGGCGAAACCTACGGCCCCGATCCGGTGATCCGCTACAACGGCTATCCCGCCGCCGATCTGGTCGGCGAATCCGACCCGCGCCTGTTTTCGTCGAGCGAAGCGATGCAGTCCCTGCGCGAACTCGCCGACAAGCACTTGCCGAACGGCATGGCCATCGAGTGGACCGACCTGAGCCATCAGCAGGCGACCCAGGGCAACGCTGCGCTGATCGTGTTCCCGCTGGCGGTGATGCTGGCCTTCCTCGCGCTGGCGGCCTTGTACGAAAGCTGGACCCTGCCGTTGGCGGTGATCCTGATCGTGCCGATGACCTTGCTGTCGGCCTTGTTCGGCGTGTGGCTGAGCGGCGGCGACAACAACGTGTTCGTGCAGGTGGGCCTGGTCGTGCTGATGGGCCTGGCGTGCAAGAACGCGATCCTGATCGTCGAATTCGCCCGCGAACTCGAACTGCAAGGCCGCGGCGTCGTCGAGGCTGCTTTGGAAGCCTGCCGCCTGCGACTGCGCCCGATCGTGATGACCTCGATCGCCTTCATCGCCGGCACCGTGCCCCTGCTGATCGGCCAGGGCGCCGGCAGCGAAGTGCGTGCCGCCACCGGCATCACCGTATTCGCCGGCATGCTGGGGGTGACCTCGTTCGGCTTGTTCCTGACGCCGGTGTTCTATGTGGCGTTGCGCAAGTGGGTGACACGCGGCGCGGCGGCGCGGGGCCCTGCTAACGCGATCACCCTTGGGTAGGAGCGACGCAAGTCGCGACCGCGTTGCATCGGTCTTGCAGCGTCGCCGACTGCAACCCCTGTAGGAGCGGCGTGAGCCGCGACCGCGGGACGCGCAGAGATAACGAGGCCGTCATCGTTCGTCGAAGCGGCATGCTCTTCGCCAGGGTAGGAGCGACACAAGTCGCGACCGCGCAGCTGGCGGTTGTTGCGTTTCTCGCCGCAGAGCGGTGAAGCAACATCTAGAGCTTCCGTCCGCTGACGCGGCCGGGTTACTTTCTTTTGCTAAGCCCAAAAGAAAGCTAACCAAAGAAAAGGGCTTTCCTTGACGAAGCTCCCTTGCGAGTTCATGGCTTACGCCGGGATTTTTCGATAGGACATCCTTGTCCTATCGAAAAACGGCGCACGTCCTGTGCGCCGCCCTCCGGGTCTCCGCTTGCATCGCAAGTTCGGCACTGCGCCAAGCTCATCACGGCAACGGCAACGGCAACGGCAACGGCAACGACAACGGTTGGCCGGTCGCGGCGGCTGTTGGGTAGGAGCGACGCAAGTCGCGACCGCGTTGCATGGGTCTTGCGGCGTCACCGACTGCAACCTCTGTAGGAGCGGCGTGAGCCGCGACCGCGCTGTACTTCGTTGCGGCGCATCCAGCCCTAACCCCGCCGCCGACCGGCTCGATCCCGCCGCAATGGTCATCAAATTGATCGGCGTCACAGAAGCGACGCGCGGCTGCAACATCTGCAACATGGGCTGTGGATGATGGCGGGTCGCCTGACGCTTCCGGGGATGCCGTACCGATGACCGACCCGCAACGCCGCCGCTTTCTGGTCGGGCTCACCGTGGGTGGCGCGGCGACCGTCGCCGGCCCCTTGGCGCTGTGGCGTTGGACCGGCGGCCACGGGCACAGCCTGGGTTCGGGCCGGGCGCCGAAGTTGTCGGAGCTCGCGCCGGAGGCGCGCTTCGTGCAGCCGCTGCGCCTGCCCGGCGCCGAGGGCCTGCTCGCCGAGGTCGATCTGAAGCAGCCGCTGCGCTTATCGGCGCAGGCGCTGAGCGTGGGCTTGTTCCCGGGCGCGCCGACCGCGCTGTGGGCCTATACCGGTCATGTCGGCGCGCACGACGTCGGCAATCCGTTACTGCACACGCGCCGCGGCGACACGGTCGAGGTCGAATTCGATAACCGCCTTGCCGAGGCCACCACGATCCATTGGCACGGTCTCGCCATCGACGAGGCCAACGACGGCAGCGGCCTGCATCCGGTCGAGGCCGGCGCCAGTCGCCGTTATCGCTACCGCGTCGACAACCGCGCCGGCTTGTATTGGTATCACGCTCATCCGCATGGCCGCACCGGCGTGCAGTTGCAGCGCGGCCTAGCCGGTTTGCTGTTGGTCGAAGACGACGAAGAACGCGCGCTGCGGCAACGCCTCGGCATGCGTTGGGGCGAACGCGACCTGCCCTTGATGATCGCCGACAAGCAGGTCGGTGCCGACAATGCCATCGTCTACAAGGACGGTGCCGACGATTGGATCGGCAACCGCGTGCTGGTCAACTGGACGCCCGAGCCCTATCTCGACGTGATCCCGGCCTGGTACCGCTTCCGCCTGGCCAACGTCGCCAATGCGCGCATGCTGCGGGTGGCGTTCGTGCAGGGCGAGCAGGTGCTGCCGATGCAGTTGATCGGTACCGACGGCGGCTTGCTCGGCCAGGCCTGGCCGGTCGACGATGTGTTTCTGGCCCCGGCGCAGCGCATCGATGTGCTGGTCGACTTCGGCGCGCTCACGCCGGGGCAGCGGGTGATGCTGCGCAGCCTCGACTACGTGGCGATGGAGAACGAAGACGAGTCCGGCGCCTTCCTGCCCGACCCGATGGCCGATCATCCCGGCGCCGCGCCGATGGGCGCCGCCTTGGACCTGATGGAACTGCGCCTGATCGAATGCGCCGACGAGCGCCGGCCACCGGCGCGACTGCCCGACCTCAGTGCCTTGTCGAAGATCGACCCGTTGCCCGACACCGCCGACTGGCCGGTGCGCGCCTTGCGCTTGCGCATGGACGAGCAAGGGCGCTGGTTCATCAACGACTGGAATTTCCACGACGACGGCCACGAACCGGCGTTCTCGGTGCGCCGCGGCAGCCGCGAGGTCTGGGAAATCCGCAACAGCATGACCAGCATGCCGCACCCGATCCATCTGCACGGTTTCCAGTTCCGCGTGCTCTCGCGCAGCATCAGCCCGCCGGACATCCGCGGCCGCCAGGTCGCCGCCGGCGGCCTGACCGCGCAGGACCTGGGTTGGAACGACACCGTCGTGGTCTGGCCCGGCGAGATCGTGCGCCTGGCCATCGACTTCGCCCAACCGCTCAGCGGCAACCAGCGCTACATGCTTCATTGCCACAATCTCGAACACGAGGACATGGGCATGATGCTGACCTTCGCGGTGACCGACTGATGCCGTCTTCCCGATCGATGCCTCTGCATTACGGAGTTTGCATGCGCCACGATTTCCTGCGTCCGACCCTGCTTGCCGCGGTACTGGGCCTGGCCGCCTGCACGCCGCCTGGGGGCGGGCAAGCCAAGCATGAGGCCGCCAGCGGAGCCGCCGGCCCGGCCTTGACCGCGGCCGAACTCGATAGCGAAAAAGCCCGCATCAGCTACATCGTCGGCCGCGACTTCGCCCGCAGCATCGAACCGATCCGCGGCGAACTGGACCAGCGCATCGTGCTGCAGGCGATCCGCGATGCCCAGGCCGGTGCGCCGCTGCTGTTCGACGAAGCGAAGAGCAAGCAGATTCGTGAGGGCTTCAGCGAGCATCTGCGCAACCAGCGCGATGGCGAACTCAAGCAACTGGCGGCGCGCAATCTCGAAGCCGGCGACGCCTTCCTGAAGAAGAACGCGAAAGTCGACGGTGTGGCCAGCACGGCCTCCGGCCTGCAGTACCAGATGCTGCGTGCGGGCAAGGGTGCTCACCCGAAGGCCAGCGACACCGTGCGCGTCAACTACGTCGGCCGCCTGCTCGATGGCAGCAAGTTCGAGAGCACCTACGACACTGATCATCCGGCCGAATTCGTCCTAGCCCAAGTCATGCCGGGCTGGACCGAAGCCGTGCAGCTGATGACCCCGGGTAGCCATTACCGGTTCTGGATTCCGGCCAAGCTCGCTTACGCAGAGCAGGGCCTGCCCGGCCAGATCGAACCCAATGCGACCTTGGCGTTCGAGATCGAGTTGTTGGAGGTGGCTGGTCAGGGCTTGCCGGTGCAGGGCGAGTGAGGGTGGCGGTCGCGACTGGGGTTTTTCTCTGATCGCGCAGGCTGCGGTGCTACGCGAAAAAGAATGGTTGTGTTAGCTGGTGCCTTCCCCAAGATTTTTCCTTGCCGCCTTGCCGCCTTGCCGCCTTGCCGCCTTGCCGCCTTGCCGCCTTGCCGCCTTGCCGCCTTGCCGCCTTGCCGCCTTGCCGCCTTGCCGCCTTGCCGCCTTGCCGCCTTGCCGCCTTGCCGCTTTACGCCCTTCGCTTTTCCTGCGAATAGGAGACCCGGAGGGCGGCCCGCATGGATGCGGGCCGTGCGCAGCCAGGCCATGGATGGCCTGTGCGGAGCATCCCCTCGTATGCACCGCTCGTGCGGGCTGGTGATTCAAAACAAAGCATTTTTCTTTGGTTATGCGGAGTCAACATCCAAGTGCATCACCCCACCGCAAGCACGTCCTCAATAGAGAAGTTCACCGGCCGCCTGTAAAGCTTCTCCAGAAACACCTCCGCCGGCATACGGATGTCCAGGCTCACCCGCGG